>NZ_CP194228.1:3765000-3772500 GCF_050908145.1 Flavobacterium sp. SM2513
GCGCTTTCATCACTCCGTCACCCCATCACAGTTATAACAAGTACGGGAATATTAACCCGTTGTCCATCGACTGTCCCTTTCGGGTTCGCCTTAGGTCCCGACTAACCCACAGCTGATTAGCATAGCTGTGGAAACCTTAGTCTTTCGGTGTGCGGGTTTCTCGCCCGCATTATCGTTACTTATGCCTACATTTTCTTTTCTCACCGGTCCAGCATACCTTACGATACACCTTCTACCCTGTGAGAATGCTCCCCTACCACTTACAATAAATTGTAAATCCATAGCTTCGGTAATATACTTATGCCCGATTATTATCCATGCTCGTCCGCTCGACTAGTGAGCTGTTACGCACTCTTTAAATGAATGGCTGCTTCCAAGCCAACATCCTAGCTGTCTGGGCAGACAAACCTCGTTCTTTCAACTTAGTATATATTTGGGGACCTTAGCTGATGGTCTGGGTTCTTTCCCTCTCGGACTTGGACCTTAGCACCCAAGCCCTCACTGTTATGAAACATTATATAGCATTCGGAGTTTGTCAGGAATTGGTAGGCGGTGAAGCCCCCGCATCCAATCAGTAGCTCTACCTCTATATAACTTTACGCATAACGCTGCACCTAAATGCATTTCGGGGAGTACGAGCTATTTCCGAGTTTGATTGGCCTTTCACCCCTACCCACAGATCATCCCAAGACTTTTCAACGTCAACGGGTTCGGTCCTCCACTATGTGTTACCACAGCTTCAACCTGTCCATGGGTAGATCACACGGTTTCGCGTCTAACACTACTGACTAAAGCGCCCTATTCAGACTCGCTTTCGCTACGGATCCGTGGCTTAACCACTTAACCTTGCCAGCAACGTTAACTCGTAGGCTCATTATGCAAAAGGCACGCCGTCACCCCACGAAAGGGCTCCGACCGCTTGTAAGCGTATGGTTTCAGGATCTATTTCACTCCGTTATTCACGGTTCTTTTCACCTTTCCCTCACGGTACTGGTTCACTATCGGTCTCTCAGGAGTATTTAGCCTTAGCGGATGGTCCCGCCAAATTCAGACAGGATTTCTCGTGTCCCGCCCTACTCAGGATACCACTATCTATTACATTTATTACCCATACGGGACTATCACCCTCTTTGGTTAACCTTTCCAGGTTATTCCGGTTCTGCATGCATAAAATGTCGTGGTCCTACAACCCCAACATTGCCGTAACAACATTGGTTTGGGCTAATCCGCGTTCGCTCGCCACTACTTACGGAATCACTTTTGTTTTCTTCTCCTCCGCCTACTTAGATGTTTCAGTTCAGCGGGTTTGCCCTCCTATCGGAGTAATACATCTTCAATGTATTGGGTTGCCCCATTCAGGTATTTACGGATCGTCTGATGTGTGCTCATCCCCGTAACTTTTCGCAGCTTATCACGCCTTTCATCGCCTCTGAGAGCCTAGGCATTCCCCATACGCCCTTATTTTGCTTATTGTACCAGTATAAATTAATATACTTGTGTGCTTCTATTTACATAAAAGCGTTTCTTTCTACTTATTAAATATTTTCTTATCTCAATATGTCAATGAACGGGTTTCCTTTCGGAATTGTGGAGAATAACGGAGTCGAACCGTTGACCTCCTGCGTGCAAGGCAGGCGCTCTAGCCAGCTGAGCTAATTCCCCGTTTTTAGTTGTCAGTTAACAGTCTTTCAGTCGCAATGTACTGTAAACTGTATACCGTATACTGTAAACTGGTTTCTCAACCTCTAAAATTTCCTTTAAGTATAAAATAGTAGTCCCGGGCAGACTCGAACTGCCGACCCCAACATTATCAGTGTTGTACTCTAACCAGCTGAGCTACGAGACTCTGTTTTATTACTTTTTTTTTTAAATCAACAGCGAAAAGAGTAAAGTAAGTCTAACTTACTTCGTTATTATTGCGTCTTTCTCTAGAAAGGAGGTGTTCCAGCCGCACCTTCCGGTACGGCTACCTTGTTACGACTTAGCCCTAGTTACCAGTTTTACCCTAGGCAGCTCCTTGCGGTCACCGACTTCAGGCACCCCCAGCTTCCATGGCTTGACGGGCGGTGTGTACAAGGCCCGGGAACGTATTCACCGGATCATGGCTGATATCCGATTACTAGCGATTCCAGCTTCACGGAGTCGAGTTGCAGACTCCGATCCGAACTGAGAACGGTTTTGTAGATTCGCTCCTGGTCACCCAGTGGCTGCTCTCTGTACCGTCCATTGTAGCACGTGTGTAGCCCAAGGCGTAAGGGCCGTGATGATTTGACGTCATCCCCACCTTCCTCACAGTTTGCACTGGCAGTCTTGTTAGAGTTCCCGACATGACTCGCTGGCAACTAACAACAGGGGTTGCGCTCGTTATAGGACTTAACCTGACACCTCACGGCACGAGCTGACGACAACCATGCAGCACCTTGTAAATTGTCTTGCGAAAAGTCTGTTTCCAAACCGGTCAATCTACATTTAAGCCTTGGTAAGGTTCCTCGCGTATCATCGAATTAAACCACATGCTCCACCGCTTGTGCGGGCCCCCGTCAATTCCTTTGAGTTTCAAACTTGCGTTCGTACTCCCCAGGTGGGATACTTATCACTTTCGCTTAGCCACTGAACTTGCGCCCAACAGCTAGTATCCATCGTTTACGGCGTGGACTACCAGGGTATCTAATCCTGTTCGCTCCCCACGCTTTCGTCCATCAGCGTCAATCAATTAGTAGTAACCTGCCTTCGCAATTGGTATTCCATGTAATATCTAAGCATTTCACCGCTACACTACATATTCTAGTTACTTCCTAATAATTCAAGCCTAGTAGTATCAATGGCCGTTTCCCCGTTGAGCGGGGAGATTTCACCACTGACTTGCTAGGCCGCCTACGGACCCTTTAAACCCAATGATTCCGGATAACGCTTGGATCCTCCGTATTACCGCGGCTGCTGGCACGGAGTTAGCCGATCCTTATTCTTACAGTACCGTCAATCTACTTCACGAAGTAGGGTTTCTTCCTGTACAAAAGCAGTTTACAATCCATAGGACCGTCATCCTGCACGCGGCATGGCTGGTTCAGAGTTGCCTCCATTGACCAATATTCCTCACTGCTGCCTCCCGTAGGAGTCTGGTCCGTGTCTCAGTACCAGTGTGGGGGATCTCCCTCTCAGGACCCCTACCCATCGTTGCCTTGGTAAGCCGTTACCTTACCAACTAGCTAATGGGACGCATGCTCATCTTTCACCGTTGTGACTTTAATATCATGTTGATGCCAACTCGATATACTATGAGGTATTAATCCAAATTTCTCTGGGCTATCCCTCTGTGAAAGGTAGATTGCATACGCGTTACGCACCCGTGCGCCGGTCTCTAGAGAGCAAGCTCTCTATACCCCTCGACTTGCATGTGTTAAGCCTGCCGCTAGCGTTCATCCTGAGCCAGGATCAAACTCTTCATCGTATATTGTGTGAGACTTAATAAATCAAGCCTCTAATTGTTGACGAATTTCTAACTCGTAAATCTTAACGATTTACCTTACTCTTTTTTTCTTTGTTCTGAGAATCTCTTCTCAAAACGGCTGTCAATTCAATATGTCTATGAACGTGTCATTCTTGTTTTCGTTTCGTTTTTCACTTAGCGTGTTTCTCGAAGCGGGTGCAAAAGTACATCTTATTTTTAATCTGGCAAGCTTTTTTTGAAGTTTTTTTGAAAACTTTCGCTTCCCTTTTTCTTCTCTATTACTTACTCAATCTCTCAATGAACATCCTCTCTTGCGGGGTGCAAAGGTAAATCCTTCTTTTATTTCTGGCAAGCCTTTTTGAAAATATTTTTAAGCTTATTCTCTCCAATTCTTAACCTCAAAATGTCTGATGAACTTTGCCTTGTTAGCGGGTGCAAAACTAATACTTCTTTTCTCATCTCGCAAATTTATTTTTAGATTATTTCTAATCCTTTTCTTGAGGGGGAATGTCAGTATTTGTATGAACTTGCGCCTTATTGCGGGTGCAAAAGTAACACTTCTTTTCTCTTATACAAGCGTCTTTGTAAAGTAATTGTAAAGTATTTTTTAAAGCATTAGAATAATGAGAGTTGCAAGCAAAAGTTCTTTTATAAATAAAGGGATTTGTGGATGGATGTAGCGATACAAAGATTTAAAGATGGAAGTACTTAGATATTTGCGGTCTGGATATACTAATTTAGCTGGGAGTTTAAGTTAAGAGAAAAAACCTTAATTTTAACTTATGACAAAAGAGAGAAAAATTTATGACGCAGCATTTAAGATAAAAGCTGTAGAACTAAGCAATGAACGTTCGAACATTACTGAATTAGCCAGAGAATTAGGCATCCGTGTTATTATGCTTTATAAGTGGCGTAAAGATTACGATAAATTTGGCAGTGGTAGCTTTCCTGGTAATGGGATTTTAAAACAAACAGCAGAGCAAAAATTGATTAGCGAATTAGAGGCTAAACTGAAAGAAGCTGAATTAGAACGGGATATATTAAAAAAAGCAGTGGGCATTTTTTATTCATGTGTTTAAGTTTGTTTTTTTGTATTCATGAATCTTCGATTTCCAAGAGCGGTCGATGATATTTGATTTTATTACAAATAATAGAAAAATATTTCCGATTGAAAAGATGCGTAAAGTTTTAAAGGTCAGACAGAGTGGCTATTACCGGTGGATAATTGCTGCTACTTCTAAAAGACTTCAGAAAAAGACTGTTTTAAAAGAAAAAATTAAGCCCTTTATTTTGAATCCAAACAACGGTACGGAAGTCCACGACCCGAGAGCTATGCTCGAACTGGCGAAGCAATTACAATGGAAGTAAATTTTTTAGTGTATAAAATTTCAAGACCCGAGAGCTTGCTCGAACTGGCGAAGCAATTACAGTCGCAAAATACATGAGAGAACTTAGTTTAAAAAGTAAGTTGAGCAAAAAATTCAAGATTACCACCGATTCTAAACACAACTATTTACTTGTTGAAAATGTGTTAAATAAACAACTTGTGGTTTCTCAGTCCTCAAAAGCATGGGTTTCGGACATTACATATATTCATACTAAAGAAGGTTTTTTGTATTTGACAACGGTAATGGATTTGTATGACAGAAAAATCATCGGCTGGAGCTTAAATGATGGAATGAGTACAAATGACCCGAGCGATAGCGAACAGGCGAAGCAAACAACTTTAGCATCATGGAAAATGGCAATTAGAAACAGAAATGTAAACAAGGGATTAATTTTTCGTTGCTTCGCCAGTTCGAGCAGAGCTCTCGGGTCGGATACGAGGTGTCCAGTATGCCAATAACAAATTTGCAAATGTTTTAGACTCATATAAAGTAACTCGAAACATGAGCAGAACAGGAAATTATTGGGATAATGCCGTGGCAGAGAGCTTTTTTAAATCATTGAACGCGGAATTAATCTACGGCAATAAGCTCATCACAAAAGAACAAATGAAACTTCAAGTTTTTGAATACATTGAACTCTGGTACAATCAAAAAAGGAGACATTCAGCTTTAAAATATATGACAATTGGATATTCCGGAGCAAACTGTACACCCGATTCCGGTTTAAACTGAACAGGTAATTCCGGAGCAAACTGTACACCGTGATTCCGGTTCAAAGTGAACAGTTTTGATGATGATTTTTTGTCCTACTTTGTGATCTAATCACATGGGTATGGCTAATAAATCAATAGGATCAATTATGATACGAGAAATCATCAGGCTGAAGGACAATGGTCTTTCGAACAATCAAATATCCAAAAGCCTTGGAAAATCAAGGACAACAATCATCAAATATCTTTGTTTGATAGAGAAGTCTGGAATTTGCTTCAAGGAACTCCTTGAACTCAAAGGAGATGAATTATCTGAGCTCTTCGAAGTTCCCAATGAGTTAGATTTACTTAATAGAGAGCAGATTCACAAAGATTTACATTCCATTTTTCCTTATATCGAAAAGGAATTAAAGCGTGTGGGTGTCACCCGTCAGATTCTCTGGACTGAGTACAAGACAAAGCATCCGCAGGGGGTTATGTACAGTCAGTTCTGCGACCATTATAACAAATGGAACCGAAAATCAGAAGGGTACATGCCCACTACCCACAAAGCTGGAGAAAAACTCTTCATAGATTATGCGGGCAAAAAACTCCACATCATCGACAAGGAAACCGGTGAACTAAAGCCAGTGGAAGTCTTTGTTGCCACCCTTGGTGCAAGCCAATACACTTATGTAGAAGCCTCTTTTTCGCAGCAGATTCCCGATTTTATAGGTAGTGTTCAAAACTGTTTGCATTATCTAGGAGGGGTCCCAGCTTGCATTATTCCTGACAATTTAAAATCAGCAGTAACCAAATCCAATAGATACGAGCCGCATGTAAACGAACAATTTGCCTGCTTTGCTTCGCATTACGACACTTCAATTATGCCTGCAAGAGCCTTGAAACCCAAGGATAAATCTTTAGTTGAAGGTGCCGTGAATATCACTTATACCCGCATATATGCTGCCTTAAGAGATAAAGAATTTTATAGCATTGCTGAATTGAATTTGGCTATAAAGAAGCTTCTTTTGATTTACAACCAAACCCCTTTTCAAAAGAAACATAGTAGTCGTACAGCTCTATTTTTAGAAATTGAAAAGGATGCTTTAAAGTCATTGCCTATAGAGAAATATGAGCTTAGAGACTACAAAATCGCCACCGTACAAAAGAACTGTCATGCCTATTATTCTGCGGACAAAAACTATTACAGCGTACCCAACGCCTATATCGGAAAGAAAGTGAAAATGGTTCTTACCCAAAGCGTGGTGGAAATCTACCACAACCAAGCCCGAATTGCACTTCATCCACGCAGCCGCAAGGCTTATCATTATGTAACCCTAAAGGAACACATGCCCGTCAATCACACCTATAATAGCGATTGGAGTTCGGAATATTTTATTGCATGGGCACAAAAAATAGGCAGTCATACAAAGGAGTATATCGAGAAAATATTGGATAAAAAGCAGTATCCTGAACAGAGCTACAAGAGTTGTATGGGAATATTGAGCATGGAGTCCAAGATAGGAAAGCAGCGTTTGGACAACGCCTGTAAACGGGCACTGAACTATGATGCTATCAGCTACAATTCTATCAAAAATATTTTAGAGAGAGGACTTGATAAAGAAGAGGAACATGCCGATTCATTCAATATATCAATTTCTAACCATGACAATATCAGAGGGTCAAAATATTATGCTTAACATTTTAAATAAAATAAAATTATGAATACAAATGCCACTATTGAAAAGATGCAGAAAATGCGTTTAAACGGAATGAAAAGAGCGTATGAATCTTCATTCGAAACCAGAAATCAGGACACTTTTACCAACGATGAGTTCATTGCCTGGCTCATCGAATCTGAAGACAACGGGCGTAATAACAGCCGAACCGAGCGATTACTCAAAAATGCAAAGTTCCATTATCAGGCATCATTAGAGGAGATAAGCTATACCGGTGATCGCAATATTGATCG
>NZ_CP194228.1:3777500-3926327 GCF_050908145.1 Flavobacterium sp. SM2513
TCTGTTTTATTACTTTTTTTTTTAAATCAACAGCGAAAAGAGTAAAGTAAGTCTAACTTACTTCGTTATTATTGCGTCTTTCTCTAGAAAGGAGGTGTTCCAGCCGCACCTTCCGGTACGGCTACCTTGTTACGACTTAGCCCTAGTTACCAGTTTTACCCTAGGCAGCTCCTTGCGGTCACCGACTTCAGGCACCCCCAGCTTCCATGGCTTGACGGGCGGTGTGTACAAGGCCCGGGAACGTATTCACCGGATCATGGCTGATATCCGATTACTAGCGATTCCAGCTTCACGGAGTCGAGTTGCAGACTCCGATCCGAACTGAGAACGGTTTTGTAGATTCGCTCCTGGTCACCCAGTGGCTGCTCTCTGTACCGTCCATTGTAGCACGTGTGTAGCCCAAGGCGTAAGGGCCGTGATGATTTGACGTCATCCCCACCTTCCTCACAGTTTGCACTGGCAGTCTTGTTAGAGTTCCCGACATGACTCGCTGGCAACTAACAACAGGGGTTGCGCTCGTTATAGGACTTAACCTGACACCTCACGGCACGAGCTGACGACAACCATGCAGCACCTTGTAAATTGTCTTGCGAAAAGTCTGTTTCCAAACCGGTCAATCTACATTTAAGCCTTGGTAAGGTTCCTCGCGTATCATCGAATTAAACCACATGCTCCACCGCTTGTGCGGGCCCCCGTCAATTCCTTTGAGTTTCAAACTTGCGTTCGTACTCCCCAGGTGGGATACTTATCACTTTCGCTTAGCCACTGAACTTGCGCCCAACAGCTAGTATCCATCGTTTACGGCGTGGACTACCAGGGTATCTAATCCTGTTCGCTCCCCACGCTTTCGTCCATCAGCGTCAATCAATTAGTAGTAACCTGCCTTCGCAATTGGTATTCCATGTAATATCTAAGCATTTCACCGCTACACTACATATTCTAGTTACTTCCTAATAATTCAAGCCTAGTAGTATCAATGGCCGTTTCCCCGTTGAGCGGGGAGATTTCACCACTGACTTGCTAGGCCGCCTACGGACCCTTTAAACCCAATGATTCCGGATAACGCTTGGATCCTCCGTATTACCGCGGCTGCTGGCACGGAGTTAGCCGATCCTTATTCTTACAGTACCGTCAATCTACTTCACGAAGTAGGGTTTCTTCCTGTACAAAAGCAGTTTACAATCCATAGGACCGTCATCCTGCACGCGGCATGGCTGGTTCAGAGTTGCCTCCATTGACCAATATTCCTCACTGCTGCCTCCCGTAGGAGTCTGGTCCGTGTCTCAGTACCAGTGTGGGGGATCTCCCTCTCAGGACCCCTACCCATCGTTGCCTTGGTAAGCCGTTACCTTACCAACTAGCTAATGGGACGCATGCTCATCTTTCACCGTTGTGACTTTAATATCATGTTGATGCCAACTCGATATACTATGAGGTATTAATCCAAATTTCTCTGGGCTATCCCTCTGTGAAAGGTAGATTGCATACGCGTTACGCACCCGTGCGCCGGTCTCTAGAGAGCAAGCTCTCTATACCCCTCGACTTGCATGTGTTAAGCCTGCCGCTAGCGTTCATCCTGAGCCAGGATCAAACTCTTCATCGTATATTGTGTGAGACTTAATAAATCAAGCCTCTAATTGTTGACGAATTTCTAACTCGTAAATCTTAACGATTTACCTTACTCTTTTTTTCTTTGTTCTGAGAATCTCTTCTCAAAACGGCTGTCAATTCAATATGTCTATGAACGTGTCATTCTTGTTTTCGTTTCGTTTTTCACTTAGCGTGTTTCTCGAAGCGGGTGCAAAAGTACATCTTATTTTTAATCTGGCAAGCTTTTTTTGAAGTTTTTTTGAAAACTTTCGCTTCCCTTTTTCTTCTCTATTACTTACTCAATCTCTCAATGAACATCCTCTCTTGCGGGGTGCAAAGGTAAATCCTTCTTTTATTTCTGGCAAGCCTTTTTGAAAATATTTTTAAGCTTATTCTCTCCAATTCTTAACCTCAAAATGTCTGATGAACTTTGCCTTGTTAGCGGGTGCAAAACTAATACTTCTTTTCTCATCTCGCAAATTTATTTTTAGATTATTTCTAATCCTTTTCTTGAGGGGGAATGTCAGTATTTGTATGAACTTGCGCCTTATTGCGGGTGCAAAAGTAACACTTCTTTTCTCTTATACAAGCGTCTTTGTAAAGTAATTGTAAAGTATTTTTTAATTGGTTAAAAGTGTGGGGTTTGAGAATGACTTTTTTTTGTTTCTCCTAGTAATTGCTGTGTGTTTGGGAGTATTTGTTTGATTTAATGCTTCTCCTATATATAGGTATGGCTCTTGTTGGTGTTCTAATTATTTTTCTTATCTTTGGTTTGTATTGTTTCCAGGACTATCGGGGGCATTTATAGGAATAAGCTTAATTTGGTTGTGATTCAATCTTGGGTAATTGCAAATGCTTGTTTCTTTTGGGGTATCACCTGTTTAAACTCCTTTTATATTATCCTTATATACGGTTATCATACGGCACATATACGGCACATATACGGCACTCATACGGCACATCCCTAAAGCAAAGCTACTGTACGCATGGAGTAAATATGGAGTTAAGCAGTAGAAAATCTTGAGTAAACCCACTAAAAATGGGAATTTATACTGAAACGGTGAGCCATTGGTGGATTTAAAGTAAGAATTCTATGTGGTCTGCTCCTTTTAAATCTTCAGGAATCCTTTTGTACTTTATCTATAAATCCTGCAGTTTTAATTACTGATGTAACCGTTCCGGCGTCAAGGTGACAGATTGATGTCAATATATTAGATTGAAAGATTGAGGGATTTTCATATTAGAATTTTCTCGAGTTGTAAATTTGTATGTTAGGGAGTAGATTATATATAGCTAAAACCACACAAAAAGTTAAAGCAAAAATAGAATTAAAAATTTTTACTACCTTTGTTATATGCAGAAAAAGTTACACACTTATATCACACTACTCCTACTCGGCGCTTTCTTGGTGCCAAGTATGTCGTTTGCATGTGGAATTTCGGCTAAAAAAGCGTGTTGTAAAAAAGAGATGTCTGCTAAATCTGAAAAGAAAAAGTGTTGCGAAGAGAGTCCTTCTAAAAAGGAACACAAAGGTTGTGAAGGTAAATGTGGCCACTCCAATTGTACCTCCGCATCTGTAAGCTCTATTTTTGCGATTTTCGATGAGTCAATATTTAGCACCAATTCGTTTGACTTTTCAAATGAGAGACCGTCTTTTTATGATTCAAAAACCTTTATTTCGTCCGGGTTTTCATCCTTATGGCTTATTCCTAAAATAGGCTAATTTTATTTAGTGACAGCTACACTTGTATCCACTTTGTAGTCATCGCTTTCCCTTTTTGACAACTTATCGGAGACCTACCCTCTATTTTTACATGGGTTCCTTAATTCAATTCGTTGTTTTAATCAAAAAAATATTATTCTAAAAATATTATTCTGGAGGAATCTTTCTTCTGGATATAAAATTCTACAAATGAAAAACTCAATAACCACTATAATGGCAACAATTGCTTTGTTGCTGTCCTTTGCAGTAAGTACTGCACAATTAAAAAATGAAAAAACGGCAACTGTAAAGATTTATGGAAACTGTGGTATGTGTGAAAAAACCATTGAAAAGGCAGGAACCTTGAAAAAGGTTGCTACCGTAGATTGGAACAAAGACACCAAAATGGCGACACTTACCTATGATTCAAAAAAAACGACCCAAGATGAAATCCTTAAACGAATAGCTTTAGCCGGTTATGATTCTGATGCTTTTTTAGCCCCAGACGATACCTATGCAAACTTACACGGCTGTTGCCAATATGAAAGAATTGCTCTAGGTGCAAAGAAGGAAATGACAATGGTGCATACCTCTGAAATTAAAGCAGAATCGTTTGTGCAGCAAATTGCTCCGTTGCAGCTGGTATACAATCACTATTTTGAATTGAAAGATGCGTTGGTTCAAACTGATGGTGGCTTAGCATCTACAAAAGCAGCGGCATTACTTTCAGCCATTAACATCGTGAAAATGGACGCTTTAGAAATGAACGTTCATATGGTTTGGATGAAGGTCTTAGCTGACTTAAAAAAAGAGGCTCAATCTATTTCAGCAACTAAGGACACTAAAAAACAGCGCGGTGATTTTGACTCGCTTTCTGAGAATATGTACAAACTAATGAAAGTCTCTCCACAAGATACTCCTGTATTCTATCAACGTTGCCCAATGGCCAATGATGGTAAAGGTGCCAACTGGTTGAGTAAAGACAGCACCGTTAAAAATCCTTACTACGGTTCGATGATGTTAAGTTGTGGAAAAACGGTGGAAACGCTAAAATAAAAGGGTATAAGACTTTTGGAAATATCCAACCTTATCAAAGAGTGTTGGATATTCAAAGGCTTCTTTAAAATTAAAAAAACAATAAATTTAAGAAATCAAATGAAAACATTATATAACAAATCGTTTCTAATCGTTGCCTTTTTCACCTTATTATCTAGCATTAGTACTGCACAAATTTCAAAAGCTGAAATCATTGCTACTGGATTGACCTGTTCGATGTGTTCCAATGCTATTTTCAAACAGTTGCAATCGCTTCCTGATGCTGCCAATGTAGCAACTGATTTGAATACGAATACTTTTACCGTTACACTAAAAAATGGCAGTACGTTAACTCCATCTGCTTTCAAAGCAAGTGTTGAAAAAGCGGGCTTTTTTATTGGTTCGCTTGTTTTGACCGTGGATGCTAAAACAGTTCAAAAAAGCCCCTACATCCTTCTAAAAGGCGCTTCAAATAATCAAAAAGAAGTTCAAATTCAAGTTTTGGATAAAGGCTATGTGACGGACAAGGAATTTAAGAAACTGTCTAAATCGTTAAAAAACATCGTAACGTTTAACACTAGTAATGAGGATGATTTTCATATTAAAATTGTCAACTAATGAAGCGTTTTATAGTACTTCTGAGCATTTTCATTTTTCAAAAAGGGATTGGCCAGGAATTGTTTTTGGTCACCGACCCTGCTAGTAATGTTCCTGCAAATTCTTTAGGGGTGAATGTATTGCAGTCGCTGTTTAAAGAGGAATATAAATCGGGTTATAACTATCATTTGATGCCTGAAGTGAGTTATGGACTCAACCGGAATCTAATGTTTAGAGCCACTGCTTTTATCAGCAATCGAAATTCTGCTTTAGTTACTGAAGGCGGAAGTTTTTACACCAAGTACCGCTTTTACTCTTCAGACGACTTGAACAGTCATTTTCGTATGGCGGCTTTTGGACGTTATAGTTTTAATAATGCTGCTATTCATCAAGAGCAAATTGAAATTATGGGTCATAATACTGGTTTTGAAACGGGGATTGTAGCAACCACCTTGCTTAAGAAATTGGCCATCAGTTCGACGGTTAGTTTTGAAAAAGCGTTTGACAACACGTCCAATAATCCGTTTCCAGAAGGTTTGGGCGATAATGCGACTAATTATACGTTGTCCTTTGGCAAATTGGTTTATCCGAAAAAATACACAAGTTTTAAGCAAACCAATATTAACTTGATGCTCGAATTTGTGGGACAAACGATTAATGAAAATGGCAAGTCCTATATCGATGCTGTTCCTGTAGTTCAGTTTATATTTAACAGTCAAGGGCGATTGGATTTGGGCTACCGGCATCAACTCATGAGTTCGATGACGCGATCAGCACCTAATGGTTTTTACTTTAATTTATATTATACTTTTTTTAATATATAACCATCGAATCAAGCATATAACAAAAAAACATATAAAATGAAAAAATCAATTTTAAAAATAATGGTAGCAGTTGTAGTATTGCTATCCACTGCAATGAATGCACAAATTAAAAATGCAAAAACAGAAGAAGTGAAAATCTTTGGAAACTGTGGAATGTGCAAAAAAACAATAGAAAAAGCAGGAAACGAGGCAGACTTTGCAAAAGTAGATTGGAATAAAGAAACGAAAGTGGCCACCTTAACTTACGACGAAACGAAGACCAACAAAGAGGAAATACTGAAACGCATCGCTAAAGCCGGATACGACTCCGCACTTTTCAAAGCAAAAACTGACGATTACGACAACCTTCACGGCTGTTGTCAGTATGATAGAGAATAAAATGCTTTACTAAGTAATAATGAACCTATTCTTCCAATTCACAAAAATGGTTGGAGGATGATTTGAAAAACAGTTGGTATTGAACCAACACGTTTTTCAGGGGTTATAATGTCGCATTCAAATGTTAAATAAAATAATAAAATATTTCCTAGAAAACAAATTAGTAACTGGACTTATATTTATAGTTATAATTGTTTGGGGTATTGCCACGTCTCCTTTTAATTGGAAAATACCTTTTATTCCATCAGATTCCGTTGCAGTAGACGCTATCCCTGATATTGGTGAGAACCAACAAATTGTTTTTACACAGTGGCAAGGTAGGTCACCTCAAGACATTGAAGACCAAATATCTTATCCATTAACCACCTATTTACTTGGAATCCCAGGTGTAAAGTCGGTTCGAAGTAATTCCATTTTTGGTTTCTCTAGTATCTACATCATATTTGACGATGACATTGAATTTTATTGGTCACGCTCTAGAATTCTTGAAAAACTAAATTCATTGCCTAATAGTCTTTTACCTGAAAATGTAAAACCGTCGTTAGGTCCTGATGCAACCGCTTTAGGCCAAGTGTATTGGTACACTATTGAAGGTAGAGATAAAGACGGCAACCCGACCGGTGGTTGGGATTTGCAAGAAATTAGAACCGCTCAAGATTTCTATATAAAGTACGGTCTAAATGCTGTGAAAGGTGTTTCTGAAGTTGCCTCAATTGGTGGTTTCGTTAAAGAATATCAAGTAGATGTGAATCCAGATGCATTGAAAGCTTACAATATAAGTTTGATGCAGGTAATGACTGCCGTGCAAAAATCTAATAAAGATGTTGGCGCAAAAACAATTGAAATCAACCAAGCCGAATATTTAGTTAGAGGTCTTGGTTATGTAAAAAAGGTAGAAGACATTGAACTCGCAGTCGTGGCTGTGAAAGACAATGTACCCATTCGTATAAAAGACATTGGTGTAGTTGCATTAGGTCCCGAAACCAGAAGAGGTATTTTAGATAAAGGAGGCGCTGAAGCAGTAGGTGGTGTTGTAATTGCTCGTTATGGCTCCAATCCATTAGAAGTAATCAATGGAGTCAAAACTAAAATTAATGAAATTGCATCCGGATTGCCTAAAAAAACATTGGCAAATGGTGTCGTAAGCCAATTAACAATTATTCCCTTTTACGACCGTACGGATTTAATTCACGAGACAATAGGTACTTTAGAAACTGCTCTTTCTCATGAAGTTTTAATTAGTATCATTGTTGTTTTGCTTTTGGTTTTAAATTTACGAGCTTCTTTAATTATCTCGAGTTTACTGCCTGTTGGAGTATTGTTGACTTTTATAGTTATGCGATATGCGGGTGTAGATGCGAATGTAGTAGCTCTATCAGGAATTGCTATTGCTATTGGAGTCATGGTGGATGTTGGAATTATTTTTGTCGAAAACATTATTCGGCATCTAGAAATGCCAGAGAATCACGGTGCAAAAGGAGCAAAATTAATGCACGTGATTTATGAAGCTACCACTGAAGTCGTTTCCGCTATTTCCACTGCTTTAGCTACAACAGTGGTGAGTTTTATTCCCGTTTTTGCAATGGAGTCTGCCGAAGGTAAATTGTTTAGACCTTTAGCTTTTACTAAAACTTTCGCTTTGTTGGGTGCTTTTGTATTAGGTTTAGTCGTTCTGCCTTCCTTAGCAAACTATATTTTTGGAATCGATTTTGATAAAAAAAGAGTAAAACGTTTTTGGGGTTATGTGTTTATTTCTGGTGGAATTCTATTAAGTATTTATTTCAAAATTTGGCTTCCATTAGCATTAATTTTAATGGGTTTCTATGATATTTTCAATCATAAAATTTCTGAAAAATTCCAAACCTATACCAAACATTTTAATTTAGTAATGGTCTTATTTATTGTCTCTTTTTTCCTATCGGAAGAATGGATGCCATTAGGTCCACAAATAAGTTTACTGGGTAATTATATATTTGTAATCGTTCTTTTAGGAATAATACTGTCAGCACTTTTAGCGATTGTGAGTTCTTATGAAAGAGTGCTTCGCTGGTGTTTAGAAAACAAAGGTAAATTTATGCTTTTACCAATTGTAACCTTACTATTTGGACTTTTAGTATGGATAGGTTTTGACAGTACTTTTGGTTTTGTGGCAAAAGGTTTTGATAAATTAGGGTATAATATTAGAGATTCTAAAGCTTGGTCCGTTCCCTCTCACACTTTTCCAGGAATAGGTTCTGAATTTATGCCAACGCTGAATGAGGGAAGTTATTTATTAATGCCCACTTCAATGCCTCATTCTGGTGTAGAACAAAATAGAAAAGTTATTGGTCAACTCGACATGATTTTAAATCATATTCCTGAAGTGGATATGGCGGTTGGAAAATTAGGACGCGTGGAAAGTGCTTTAGACCCTGCACCTATTTCTATGTATGAGAATATTATCAATTACAAACCCGAATTTATTTTGGATGCCGATGGACACCGCATGCGATTCAAAACAGACAATAAAAATCGTTTTATTACCAAATCCGGAGATAGTTTAACACATGAACAAGCTTTAAAACAAGCCATTTCTATTAAGAATCTTATTCCAGATGATGATGGTTCTTTTTATAGAAATTGGCGTGACATCATTAAATCACCCGATGATATTTGGAATGAAATTGTAAAAGCTTCAAAAATACCAGGAGTGACGTCTGCTCCAAAATTGCAACCTATTGAAACGCGTTTAGTAATGCTTCAAACAGGAATGCGAGCTCCTATGGGTATTAAAGTTTTTGGTCCCGATTTAAAAACTATTGAAGAATTTGGATTAGAGCTTGAAGCAATACTTAAAGAAGTGCCTTCTGTTAAAAAAGAAGCGGTCTTTGCTGATAGAATTGTTGGAAAACCCTATTTACACTTAAACATCGACCGAGAAAAAATTGCTCGTTTTGGTTTAAATGTAGAAGATATTCAACAAACCATAGAAACCGCTATTGGTGGAATGAAAATAGCATCAACTGTAGAAGGAAGAGAACGTTATGGCATTCGTGTACGGTATCCCAGAGAATTAAGAGACAGCCCAGAAGCACTAGCTAAAATTTTAGTGGCGACTCCTACTGGTGCACAAATTCCATTAGGTCAATTGGTGCAATTTGAATATAAAAAAGGACCACAAGCGATTAAGAGTGAAGATACCTTTCTAGTGGGTTTTGTTTTATTTGATAAAAATAACACTTATGCTGAAGTCGATGTCGTGAATGATGCGCAAAAAGCAATACAAGCTAAAATTGATTCGGGCGAATTAGTAGTTCCACAGGGAATTAACTACAAGTTTTCGGGAAGTTACGAAAATCAAATTCGAGCAATGAAACGACTTTCTATTGTAATTCCTATTTGTTTAGTAGTGATTTTCTTATTGCTCTACTTCCAGTTTAAAACTATTATCGCATCCTCGATACATTTCTCAGGAGTATTTGTCGCGTTTGCAGGTGGTTTCATTATGCTTTGGTTGTACAGTCAGCCTTGGTTTATGAATTTTGCCGTTGCCGACGTAAATATGCGCGATTTATTCCAAATACAGACCATCAATTTAAGTGTCGCAGTTTGGGTAGGATTTATTGCCTTATTCGGAATTGCAACAGATGATGGTGTAATTATGGGAACGTACATTCATCAAGTCTTTGAAGAGAGAAATCCACAGACGGTTACAGAAGTCAGAGAAGCGCTAGTTGAAGCGGGTAAAAAACGAGTAAGACCTGCCATGATGACTGCCGCAGTAGCAATTATTGCTCTACTTCCTGTATTAACCTCAACGGGCAAAGGTTCTGATATTATGATACCAATGGCAATACCCACTTTTGGTGGAATGACCATTCAAATCATGACCATGTTTGTAGTGCCCGTGCTACAGTCTTTTTGGAGAGAAACAGTTATTAAAAATAAAGAAAAAAGAAATGCGTAAACTACTAATTATATTCATTTTGTTTTTTGCTTTCAATGCAAAAGGGCAATCGATAAACGATTATTTTGTAATTGCGGCTGAAAACAATCCAGAGTTAAAAGCAAAGTATAAAGAGTTTGAAGCTTCGATGCAAAAAATACCACAAGTGAGCTCTTTGCCCGACCCAAACCTCTCAATGGGCTATTTTATTTCTCCAGTTGAGACGAGACTTGGACCTCAAAACTTGCGATTCTCCTTATCGCAAATGTTTCCATGGTTCGGAACCTTAAAAGCACAAAAAAATGCGGCAACTTTAATGGCAGAAAGTAAGTACCAAGCTTTTTTAAATACCAAGAATCAATTATTCTATCAAGTGGCAACGGTTTATTATCCTTTATATGAATTGGGCAAACTTAAAAATATCGAACAAGATAATATCAAAATTTTAGAATCGTATAAGAATATTGCCAATGCAAAATTTGAAAACGGAAAAGGAAACTTGGTCGATGTTTTACGTGTAGATATTATGATAAAGGATGCGGAAACAAATCTAGAAATTTTAAATAAAAAAGAACCAGCACTCACCTCTTGGCTCAACAGTATTTTAAATCGAAAGTACGATAAAAAAATAGTGGTGGCTCAAGAAATGGAAGTAATGGAGTTGCCGTTTCAATACCGAAAAGATTCTATTGGTACAAATCCATTGTTGCAAGAATTAGAACTTAAAAAACAAGCTTCGGAAGCCGCGATTGAAGTTGCTAGAAAACAAGGATTGCCTAAATTAGGTTTGGGACTGGATTATGTAGTAGTTGGAAAAGGGATGAATAATTTACCTGATTCTGGTAAAGATGTAATTATGCCGATGGTCACTTTTAGCTTGCCCATTTTTAGAAAAAAATACACTGCGGCAGCAAACGAAGCGAAATTGATGCAAGAAAGTTATTCGTTGCAAAAAGAAGCCTTTGAAAATAAATTGAACGGAACGTACTATAAACTTTCTTTTGAATTAGAAAGAGAACGTGATTTATTAAAACTATATGAAGGTCAAGTTACCACACTTTCTAAAAGTTTAAATCTCCTGTTCTCCTATTACAGCAATGCAAACAAAGATTTTGAAGAGGTATTGCGAATGCAACAAGAACTTTTAAAGTACCAAAAATTGCAACTTTCCAGCATAAGCACATTTTACCTAAAATTAGCTGAATTAGATTATTTAACAGCAAAACAATTTTAATCATGAACATAGATAAAAAAACAAAAATAGTAGCATTAATCACCTTACTTATAGGCGTTTTACTTGGAGCTTTACTCTTTGGAGGAGGAAATACTAAAGAAGAAGTTCAACAAACGGAAGTAGCTTCAAAAGTAGAAGTGTGGACTTGTTCTATGCATCCACAAATTAGGCAGCCAGAACCTGGTGATTGTCCTATTTGTGGTATGGATTTAATTCCATTAGCGTCTGACAATGATGCCGCTGACCCTGATGCCATAAGTATGTCAGAATCAGCAATGATTATCGCCGGAATTTCTACTTATAAAGTTGGAAATTCAGATGGAGTCAAGGACATTTCTTTAAATGGTAAAATTGAAGTAAATGAGAAAACCGTGTACAGCCAATCGTCCCATATTCCTGGACGTATTGAAAAAATTCAAGTTACTTTCGTTGGCGAATATGTTAAAAAAGGACAAGTCGTGGCGTATGTTTATTCACCTGAATTAGCGAGTTCACAACAAGAACTTATTGAGGCTTATAGTGTCAAAGACATTCAGCCTCAATTACTCGAGTCCGTAAAAACGAAATTAAGAAATTGGAAAGTATCCGATGCAACGATAAACAAAATCATTTCAACAGGAAAAACGCAAGACAGGTTTCCCATTTATGCTGATGTTTCAGGCTATGTGATTAAGAAAAATGTGGAGCTAGGTGATTATCTGCAAAAGGGACAAACTTTATATGAAGTTGCCGATTTATCCAACGTTTGGGTGCTTTTTGAAATATATGAATCTGATTTGACTTGGATTAAAAAAGGGGATAAAGTAAATTATACCATTGCTTCTTTCCCGGGTGAAAACTTTTCTGGCACTATTGCTTTTATTGACCCATTTATAAACGCAGTAACAAGAATCGCAAAAGCACGAGTTGAAGTTGCAAATAAAGGATTAAAATTCAAGCCTGAAATGTTTGTGTCGGGAACGGTAAAAACCAAAATAGACCGTAAAGAGTCAACAATAAGTGTCCCTAAGACTGCGGTAATGTGGACTGGAAAGCGCTCTATCGTTTACATAAAAAACGAATCTGAAAAAGGCATTTCTTTCAAATTAAGAGAAGTCACTCTAGGACCCTTGTTAAGAAATGAATACATCATAGAACAAGGTTTAGAAATTGGTGAAGAAATAGTGGCTAATGGTACCTTCAATGTAGATGCCGCTGCACAATTAGCCGGTAAACCGAGTATGATGAATTTGGAAGGTGGAAAAGCAAATACGGGTCACAATCATGGAGAGGAATCAACAATGTCCATGAGTGATGATAAAAAAGTAATATTAAAAGCAGATAAAACTACTATTAGTTCGGAAGCTAAAAAAGATTTACAACCATTATATAAAAATTATTTTGACTATAAAGATGCCTTAACAAAAGACGATTTTAATTCGGCTAAAAAAGCCTTGTTGGAATTTGAAAAATCTTTTAATAAAATTAACATGAGTGTTTTTAAAGGCGAATCTCATATTGTATGGATGAGTTATCAAACCGAGCTGAAGAAGCAGACGCTTCATGCTACACATATAAAGAACATTCAAGAAATAAGAATGTCTTTTGAACCTATATCTAATGTAATGATAGCAATGACAAAAGCTTTTCATCCATTAAACGAAAGCGCTTACGTTCAATTTTGCCCTATGGCAAATAGCGATAAGGGTGCCAATTGGTTGAGCAAAGAAAACAAGGTAGTAAACCCCTATTTTGGTGCATCGATGCTGAAATGTGGAGAGGTAAAAGAAACAATTAAGTAAATAGATTAATATTCAATAAATTTTATATATCATGAAAAAAGTAATCGGAATTTTAGCAGTAGCGTTAATCAGTACAACAATTTCTTGTAAAGAAAACGCAAAACAAGAAGATGAAAACCAAGAGACCATGGAAAACACGATGCCAAATGAATCGCACGAGGGGCACGACCATTCTTCAGGTACGGAGTCTACTCAAAGAGAAATAAAACAGAGCAGTACAAAAAATGCAGAAACCGCAGCGATAATAGATGCTTATTTTGAAATTAAAAATGGATTAGTAGCAGACAGTAAAGAGCATACCGCCAAAGGTGGCACTGCCTTTTTAGCTGCAATTTCAAAGTTTGATATGTCAATGGTACCAGAAAACGCGCATAAAGAATATATGGAAATTCAAGAAAGTGCGAAAGAGCATGCCGAACACATTTTAAAAAGTGATATCGACCATCAAAGAGAACATTTTGAAGCATTAAACACCGACATCACGGATTTAGTAGCACTTCTTGGAACAGACAAAGTAATCTACCAAGATTTTTGCCCTATGGCAAACAACAATAAAGGTGCACTCTGGTTGAGCGAAGTAAAAGAGATTAAAAATCCCTATTTCGGTTCAAAAATGCTAACCTGTGGAAGTGTTAAAAAGCAAATTAACTAAATGAAAAATTTTAAAATCATCTTACTGATTTTAGCGGTTGTGTTTGTGGGAATTCAGTTTATTCCCACAAAACGCAACCAAAGTATTGCTGTACCTCATACTGATTTTATGGTGGTTAATATTGTCCCTGAAAATGTTTCGAATATCCTAAAAACGTCTTGTTACGACTGTCATAGCAACAACACGTATTATCCGTGGTATAATAAAATACAACCTGTTGCTTGGTTTTTAGAAAATCATATCGAGGAAGGAAAAGCAGAACTAAATTTTAGTGAATGGGAAAACTATTCTGACCGAAGAAAAAGAAGTAAATTAAAATCAATTGTAAGCCAAATTGAAGACGATAAAATGCCTCTTACATCATATGCATTAATCCATAAAGATGCAAAGCTTACTACCAAACAAAAAGTGGAAGTTATAGAATGGATAAACTCGACCCTAACAACAAATACAAAATGATGAACTTATACATTAAAAATATGGTGTGCCATCGCTGTATCCTTGCTGTTACTTCAGAGTTAGAAACACTTGGACTTGCTTATATTGCCGTAGAGATGGGTGAAATAATTTTCAGAAACACCATAACTACAGCAGAAAAAGAAGTACTCACCAATCGACTTGAAGGCTTTGGCTTTGAAGTCTTAAATGATGCTAACAGTAAAACGATAGAGAAAATTAAAAGCATTCTTATTGATTTGATTCAAAATAAGCACAACGACATATCCACTACCCTTTCAGAATACCTCCAGGAAAAAGCACATCAAGACTACAGTAAACTAAGCAATTTATTTTCTCAAATTGAAGGAATCAGTATTGAAAAATATTTTATCCATTTAAAAATTGAAAAAGTAAAAGAATTAATCGTGTATGATGAACTATCACTTAGTGAAATTGCAAATCACTTAAACTACAGCAGCGTTTCTCACCTTAGCCATCAGTTTAAGAAAATAACAGGTTTTTCTCCAACCTATTTCAAAAATAATAAAGGAATAAGACGAATTGAACTGGACCAATTATAGAATTGTACAAATCATAACCATAATTATACAAGCTATTTGGGTATAAGTTGTCGAAATTTGTACTGAACAAAATTTTAAAATCATGAAACATACTTATACTGTTACCGGAATGACTTGTTCTGGATGCGAAGCAAAGGTAAAAGCAGATTTATCCAAAACTGAAAATATAACGGAAGTATACGTTTCCAAAGACGATAAACAAGCAATAGTAACGATGTCTAAACACGTAGAACTTTCGGTTTTACAAAATGCATTAGGAGGAAAAGATAGTAAATATCAAATTTCACTACCCAGTGCTGATACTTCAACTGAAATAAAACCACCAAGTTGTTGTTCTTCCAAAGCAAAAGACCACACCCACAAAAAAATTAATCACCCACATCAAGCGGGAACCTATTATTGTCCGATGCATTGTGAAGGCGATAAAGAATATGACAAACCAGGAGATTGTCCCGTATGCGGAATGGATTTGGTACAAGAACAAAAATTAAGTAGCTGGAATTCACAACAATGGACTTGTCCGATGCACCCCGAAATTATCAGAGATGAACCTGGAGCATGTCCTATTTGTGGGATGGATTTGGTGCCGATGGAACCTGATAGTTCAGCGGAAGAGAAAACCTATAAAAAATTACTGAAGAAATTATGGATTGCCGCAATTTTTACTTTCCCCATTTTTTTAATGGCTATGAGTGAAATGATTCCAAACAATCCATTGTATACTTTGATGGAGCAAAAATACTGGAATTGGGTCCAGTTTGCTTTGTCTATTCCAGTTGTGTTTTATGCAACGTGGATGTTTTTTGAACGTGCCTATAAAAGTATCAAGACCTGGAATCTCAATATGTTTACATTAATTGGAATTGGCGCTGGAGCCGCTTTTCTTTTCAGTGTTTTTGGAATGTTGTTTCCAGATATTTTCCCAGAACAATTTAAATCGCATACTGGAGCAGTTCATGTTTATTTTGAAGCTGCCACGGTGATTTTGACTTTAGTCTTATTAGGACAGGTATTGGAAGCAAGAGCACACAGCAAAACAAATTCCGCAGTTAAAGAATTATTAAAACTCGCACCAAATCGAGCCATTAGAGTTAAAGACGGCATAGAAGAAGAAGTAACGATTGAACAGATTGTAATTGGTGACATTCTGCGTGTAAAACCTGGCGAAAAAATTCCCGTGGATGGTGCCATTACAGAAGGTGAGACCTCTGTAGATGAATCAATGATTACCGGTGAACCAATTCCCGTAACCAAATCAATAGGTGATAAAGTAAGCAGCGGAACCATCAATGGTAACCAATCCTTTTTAATGAAAGCAGAAAAAGTGGGGTCAGATACGTTACTTTCTCAAATTGTAGAAATGGTGAATAACGCCAGTCGCAGTCGTGCTCCAATCCAGAAATTAGCCGATACCGTTTCGGGTTATTTTGTGCCAATTGTTGTACTAATTTCTGTTATCACATTCATCGTTTGGGCAATCTTTGGTCCACAACCGGTTTACGTTTATGCCTTTGTAAATGCGATTGCAGTGCTTATTATTGCCTGTCCATGTGCTCTAGGATTAGCAACACCAATGTCTGTAATGGTCGGTGTTGGTAAAGGTGCTCAAAATGGGGTGCTTATTAAAAATGCAGAAGCTTTAGAAAAAATGGATAAGGTGGACACTTTAATCATTGATAAAACAGGAACTATTACCGAGGGAAAACCAACCGTTGAAAAAATAGGAGTTTTCGGAGAGCAGTTTACAGAAAAAGAAGTTTTACAATTCATTGTTTCTTTGAATAAGAGGAGCGAACATCCCTTGGCAGATGCTACTGTAAAGTATGGAAAAGAGCAAAATATAGAAATTATTAACGCTGAAAATTTTAGTGCAGTTACAGGCAAAGGAGTTGAAGGGAAAGTCAACGGCAAAAAAGTCGATTTGGGAAATGCCAAGATGATGGAATATGCGAAGGCTGAAATCACTTCCGAAATGGAAACAGAAGCCCAGAATTTTCAGAAGCAGGGGAAAACAGTTTCGTACTTATCTGTAGAGGGGAAAGTTACTGGATATGTGGTTATTGGGGACAAAATAAAACCGACCAGTGCAAAAGCAATTAAAGAATTAATGGAAAAAGGTATTGATGTAATCATGCTTACTGGTGACAATCATGATACGGCACAAGCGGTCGCTAAAGAACTTAATCTTGTCCATTTTAAAGCCGGAATGTTACCCGAAGATAAATTGCAGGAAGTAGAAAAACTTCAGAAAAGTGGAAAAATCGTAGCAATGGCAGGAGATGGAATTAATGATGCACCTGCACTGGCAAAAAGTGATGTCGGTATCGCGATGGGTACCGGAACTGATGTTGCAATCGAAAGCGCGATGATTACTTTGGTGCAAGGCGATTTGCATGGAATTGTAAAAGCACGAAACTTAAGCGATGCTGTGATGAAGAATATCAAACAAAACTTATTTTTCGCATTAGGTTATAATATATTAGGAATTCCTATTGCTGCAGGAGTTTTGTTTCCTTTTTTCGGAATCCTTTTATCACCGATGATTGCAGCCTTGGCAATGAGTTTTAGTTCCGTGTCTGTGATTGCTAATTCATTACGTTTAAAAAACATTAATATTTAAATATAAAATTATGGAAAATTCAATGGACCACTCAAAAAGTAACGTTTACACAACTTTTGTATTAATGCTTGCGACCTCATTTGTAGCTATGTACATTACCATGTATCTCAATACCTACGAACTGGATCATCTGTATTTTAGCATGACGCGATTTTATATGGTATGTCTTGGAATCTCCGCGATGGCTTTGATCATGTTCTTTTTTATGCGAAAAATGTATAAGAATAAGCAGAAAAACCTTGGAATAATAGTGGGAAGTGTAGTTTTGTTTTTCGCTGCACTCGGTTTAGTTCGTACGCAAAGTCCTGTCGTAGGTGATGTATTGTGGTTGAAAGGAATGATACCCCACCACTCCATCGCCATACTAACAAGTGAACGTGCCGACATTAAAGACCCCGAAGTGCGGAAGTTGGCTGATGACATCATCGAAGCACAACGCAAAGAAATAGAAGAAATGAAAGTAATGATAAATAGATTAGAAAATGAAAAGTAAGAAGTTAATAACCGCACTTTTAGTATTGTTTATCGCGGCAACTGCGTTTGCGCAAAAAGTGGTTCGGTATGATTTACATGTTCGAGACACCATCGTAAATTTTTCTGGAAAAGAGAAACGAGCTATCGCTGTTAACGGGCAAATTCCTATGCCAACATTAACTTTTACAGAAGGTGATATTGCAGAAATTCATGTATACAATCACTTGAAAGAATCAACATCACTACACTGGCATGGATTATATCTGCCCAACAAAGAAGATGGTGTTCCTCATTTAACACAAATGCCTATTGAACCAGAGACCGAATTTGTATACAACTTTCCAATTATTCAAAATGGAACGCATTGGTACCACAGTCATTCAGGTTTGCAAGAACAAATAGGAATGTACGGCTCACTTATTCTAAAAAAGAAAAACGATGACCCTACTTTTAGAAAAGGTATTGACGATATACCACAAGTTCCGATTATTTTAAGCGAATGGACCAATTATAATCCCAAAAATGTACATCGATTGCTGCATAATGCTTCTGATTGGTTCGCCATTAAAAAGGGAACGACTCAAAGTTATTTTGAAGCCATAAAATCAGGGCATTTCAAAACGAAATTAACCAACGAATGGAAACGGATGTTGGCTATGGATGTTAGTGATATTTATTATGATAAATTTTTAATTAATGGTCAAAATGAAAGTCAGCTGTCGCAATTTAAAGCAGGCGATAAAGTAAGATTACGTATTTCTAATGGAGGAGCATCTTCCTATTTTTGGTTAAACTATGCCGGTGGAAAAATGACGGTCGTAGGAAATGACGGTAATGATGTCGAACCTGTAGAAGTGGACCGATTAATCATTGGCGTTTCCGAAACCTATGATGTTATTGTTACAATTCCAGATGAAAACACCTCGTATGAATTATTAGTGACTCCAGAAGATAGAACTAAATCAGCATCCATTTATATTGGTCAAGGAATCAAACAATTAATTAGTCCAATGCCAAAGTTAAAATATTTTGAGGGCATGCAGATGATGAATGACATGATGAACATGAACGGAACCATGAATGATATGGGCATGGCTATGTCCATGCAAAAGATGGATATGAATACGGTGATGTATCCGGAGGCCTCCCCTAACCCCTCCAAAGGAGGGGAACAAAAGGGAGACATGAAAATGAAAGATATGGATCATTCAAAAATGGACATGAAAGAAGATACTATGAAAATGGAAGGTATGGACCATTCAAAAATGGATATGAATTCAAAAAAAGATGGATTAGTTACCTTAAATTATGGCATGCTAAAATCACCTACTAAAACTACTCTTCCCGTAAATGCTCCTATTCGAGAAATTCGATTTGAATTAACAGGAAACATGAACCGTTATGTATGGAGCATGGATAATAAAGTATTATCTGAAACGGATAAAATTCTAATCAAAAAAGGAGAAATTGTTCGTATTACGTTGTACAATAATTCTATGATGCGTCACCCCATGCACTTACACGGCCATGATTTTAGAGTCCTTAATGGAAAAGGAGACTATTCACCATTAAAAAACGTACTGGATATCATGCCCATGGAAACAGATGTAATCGAGTTTGAAGCTAATGCTGATGGCGATTGGTTCTTCCATTGTCATATTTTATACCACATGATGGCAGGTATGAACCGCGTATTTAGTTATGAAAATTCGCAACCTAACCCCTATTTACCTAACAAAGCCGCAGCTTATAAAAAACTACAAGCAGAAAGTAACGAACTGCATTTCATGGCAGAAAATGATTTTGCTACTAACGGAAACGATGGACAAGCGATGTTGCAAAATGCCCGTTGGCAATTTGGAACCGAATGGCGATTGGGTTACAACGACCAACACGGTTACGAATCAGAAACGCATATTGGAAGATATATCGGTAGAAATCAATGGTTTATGCCATTCATTGGTCTTGATGCAAGATATAGAAAACTAGGACACAATGAAGTAGAAAAGAACCTATTCGGACAAAAGAGCACCAAGGACAAACGTATCCAAGTAAGTTTAGGATTCAACTACACACTACCTCTTTTAATTATTGCACAAGCAGAAGTCTACCATGATGGAAATGTACGATTTCAGTTGCAACGAGAAGACATTCCCCTTTCGCCAAGATTACGAATGGCTTTCATGGTGAATACGGATAAGGAATATATGGGCGGTTTAAAATATATTGTTGGAAAAAATGTAGGTATCACCACGCATTATGACAGCGATATGGGAATTGGTTTTGGTGTGAATTTGAATTATTAATAAATGAAGTTTAGTAAGCATCACAATGTTGTTTAAAAAACGAAACGCTTACCCTGACTAAAAAAACAAGTTTAAATTACGCTTTGCGCGAATAGAATGAAATCGCTTGGGTTGTACTTGCGATTCCGAAAGCATTCAGAAGAAGCAATCTCCAACCATTTTACTATACACACTGCAATCCCTTTGTCCCGAAAAAACGGAACAAAGGGATTTTCGTTACTAGGGGTCCCGAAGTTTCGAGATAATTTCAATCCATCAACTTCTTATTCTTTTTGAGGTTTCTTCAGAAACATTTCACACGCTATACAAATTCTTTACTCCTAATGTATCAATAAACCGCTATAAGCAAAAGTTCCGTTGACAGAGACTGGGCAGCTTTTTGTGTAAACGCTAATCAATACGAGGGCAAAAATGGTTTCCTGATAGTAAGTCACCGCTATTTCTTTCGCACACAGATAAAGATTAAGACAAAATAGGAATACCTTCTAAAAACAAAAAACGGAAGATATTCTTTAGTTTAGCAAATTTTCGCTACTTTTAGTACATAAATAAATACCTCAAAACACTTTTATTCCTACTTCAAGTAACCACATTATTCACCTCTCAATCAGATTAAAAACAACTAAAAATGGACGATAATAAACCCAAACTCACAAGACAAACTGGAGCACCTGTTGGAGATAATCAAAACGTACAAACTGCAGGACCACGAGGCCCCTTGTTAATGCAAGATGTCTGGTTTCTTGAAAAAATGGCCAACTTTGACAGAGAAGTCATTCCAGAACGACGAATGCATGCTAAGGGTTCTGGTGCTTTTGGTACATTTACCGTTACACATGACATTACTCAATACACCAAGGCGAAAATTTTTAGTGAAGTGGGTAAGAAAACAGAAATGTTTAGCCGATTTTCGACCGTTGCTGGAGAACGAGGAGCTGCTGATGCCGAAAGAGACATTAGAGGTTTCTCATTAAAGTTTTATACCGAAGAAGGAATTTGGGATTTGGTAGGAAATAACACACCTGTATTTTTCTTTCGCGACCCAATGAAGTTTCCCGACTTAAACCGTGCCGTAAAACGCGACCCTAAAACCAATTTGAGAAGTGCTAATAACAACTGGGATTTCTGGACATTACTACCTGAATCGCTGCATCAAGTTACCATTACGATGAGTGACCGAGGCATTCCTGTTGGTTACAGACACATGCACGGTTTTGGGAGTCATACGTTTAGTTTTATCAACAAAGACAATGTGAGACATTGGGTAAAGTTTCATTTTGTGACCCAACAAGGCATTGAAAACCTTTCTGATGAAGAGGCTAAAAAAGTGGTGGGGATGGACAGAGAATCTTCTCAAAGAGACCTTTTTGATGCTATTGACAAAAAAGATTTCCCAAAATGGAACATGTTTGTTCAGATAATGACTGAAGAAGAAGCAAAAACATACCGCTTTCATCCGTTTGATTTAACAAAAGTATGGTCTAAAAAAGATTTTCCGCTGATTCCTGTTGGCGAATTTGAATTGAATAGAAATCCCGAAAACTATTTTCAAGATGTTGAGCAAGCGGCTTTCAATCCAACAAATGTGGTTCCTGGAATAAGTTTTTCGCCAGATAAAATGCTTCAAGGACGCTTGTTCTCTTATGGTGATGCACAACGGTACAGATTGGGCGTCAATCATTATCAAATTCCTGTAAACAAGCCAACCTGTCCTTATCATTCCAATCATAGAGATGGAACGATGCGGGTAGATGGCAACCATGGTGGCACGTTACATTACAACCCCAACAGCTATGGCGAATGGCAGGAACAGCCTGATGCAAAAGAACCGCCTTTAGAACTAGAGGGTAGCGCTTATGCACACAATTTTAGAGATGATGACGAAGATTATTTTACACAGCCGGGCAATTTATTCCGCATTATCAAAGCGGATGGCAAAGCCCATCTATTGTTTAGCAATACCGCCGCTCAAGTAGGTGGTGCAGAACAATTTATTCAAATTCGTCACATCAGAAACTGCTTTAAAGCAGACCCTGAATACGGACAAGGTGTGGCAAATGCATTGGGCTTAACGATGAATGAAGTAGACAGCTTCGACATGACACCTTATGATAAATGGGCACCACGACCAAGTAACAGGTAGGTTTTCTGAAAACTTTTAAACCAAGCAGAAGTTACTAGTAAAAGGAAATACTAATTTGCAGTTGCCGCAAGGAGTTTGCGTCAAGAATGTACCACAACTTGTAGAAATTCAAAACAAAGCTACGCATTTTATCAGTACACGAGGATTATACCTTAACGAAACCTCCATCTGCTGCTCTTTTGCAACGAGTACCTACTTCTGTCTATATCCTAATTGCTTTGCTTCGTGCCTCGCAATGACGAGTAAACCGCACTTCCAAACCATATAAAAAGCCCTACTTTCTAAAATAGAAAGTAGGGCTTTCACATTAAAAAACGCTAAGCAAGTAGTTATTAGCCAACACTACCCTGTAACCACACCCGAGATAAAAGCACTCCAAGGACCTGCTTCTCCACGAGCATTTTCCCAACGAAGTCTGTAATAAAACGTTTTTCCGGCATCATTAAAAGAAAATTTATGCACATAAGGCGAAGAGGCATCACTGGCTAGTAAACGCATTTCTCGTTCATCAACAGGAGGAGTAATTCCTTCTTTACAAAAAATTTGGCACCCACGCACTTTGTTAGGCTTGCCCCGTTTTCCATCTTCATCGGTAAACGTGATTTTATGCTCCAAAAGATTATCGTTATGTACTTCTCCTACAGGACGAGTGGTAGGTACTCCAGCAGGAGTACGTGTAGTATTGGGCTTGTGCAAATTTAAAATCGCTCGGTCATTTAAAGTCAATGCACTTTGCGGTATATCGTCATACACACTTCTCAAACTGCTTTTAAGGCGGTCCAAGACCTCATTTTTTTCTGCTACAACTAGCTTGGTACTCGTTTCATCATCTTGCGATTTCGGATAAATAATTATCCATTCATCTAGTTCAGCCTTTAGTAAATCAATGTTTTCGTCTGAAACATTCAAACGTTTTGCATTTAATATTAAATGCTTAATGGAAGAGTTAAAATATAAACTCATCTCTGCTTCCTTTGTTGGAAATATACCTCGTCTATTCATAAAAATAAATATTGAATTAATATGTAGTTTTTTTGATTATTCAATCGAAATTATTCTGTCGCAGTACTTTCAAAAAGCCAAATCTCATTCAAAAAAGATTTGTAAAAACATTCTGTACATGTACGGAGACTTTCTGTACATGTACGGAAACATTCTCTACGTGTACGGAGACTTTCTGTACATGTACGGGAACATTCTGTACATGTATGGAAACATTCTGAACATGTACGGAAACATTCTGTACATGTACGGAAACATTCTGTACGTGTACAGAAACCCTAAAATCACGTCTTAAAGCACAAAAAACACGTGTTCTACTTTAGGGGAAACCTAACCGCGCTTTACCTAAGCAATGTGAAACCCTTGGGAAAGACCCCGAAGGTGAGTAAATACAAGCACCAAGTAGTGCTTTTTTTTATTATAAGTCCTGTATTCATTGTAAACGCTGTGTTAAAGGTCATTGCAACAAATTCTGAATGTAGTAGTACTTTATAAACCAAGGTTTTAAGTGGCTACGTTATTTTTGAACTATATAATGAAAAAGGGAGGTGTTTTGTGGTGTGATGGAGGGTTTAATAAACGGTTTTGTGTTTTGAGGGGGGATTTTTTATATATTTGGGAATGTAATTGACGTGAAAAGTTTTATGAACTTGGGTGTATTTAATAGTTGTACTTAATTTTAAAAACCTAGCAAACCGAAACATAGATTATTGAAAAATGACTAAGAAGATTTTAAGACCAATATTGATTTCAATAATTCAAATTGTCGGAATAGCAGTAATGCACCATAGTTTGTATCATTTTTATCCCATATATCATAAGTCGGTTGGATTTGGATTGACTATTTATTACACAGGAATTATTTTCATTATTTCAATTTTTGCGTTTAATTTTTATCTGCAGTTTTTTAAAAGAAATGTTTATCTAATTGCATTTGCTCTCTTGAAAGCTACTAGTATTTTTCCATTATTAGCATTTGAGTATAGACCTCTCAGAAGTTTGCTTTTAATTATCCTAGCTCTTTTTGGATTCTTATCTTCATTAGTTTACAGTAAGTGGAAAACTGAAAATAAACTTGAACCTAAAAAAAAATTTCACAGAGAAATTGAGAAATATTTTAACGCATTATCAGAAAATAAAATTCCAGTTGATTTGATGACGGAACTAATTCATAAAATTACCGATTCACAATATGCTGACTATAAACGATTCTGGAATCAATATCCAAAATCAAGAAAACGATATTCAAAACTTAAACTTGAGGACTTAAATCATCCTTTTACTCATTACTCGATAACAGCCTTTTTTAAGGATAAAGAATTTGAAAATTATAAAAAATACTCTATGATACTTTTGAAACTGACTGAGAAAGAATTTATTGATTACGAAATAAAAAAACATCAATACGAAACGAAATAAAAAACCGCGCACGACCGCCATTTTGCTCTAGCTGGAATTTAATGGAATTATCGTTCCGCATCAAGTTTTCGTTAAGCCGAAAACTGAGCGGTTACGAACTTCCAGCCATCTCAAAGAAGCAAAATGTTATGCATAATACCGAAAATGAAAAACCTACTGACATTAATATTATTAATAATTGGATTAAAGGTATTTGCTACACCACAAATACCTAACATTTTAATTTATAATGGAAAGGAATATGAATGGAACGGCTATAGTCCAGCTTTTAAATATTTTGAGCTAAACAATTTTCAAGCACCAGAAGAAGCTGTTATTACTACTGGAAACTATTCTGTTTTTATAATGACATACGAAATAGTTGACCGAAAACTATATTTAATAGACGTGGAAATTGAAGTGGAACAAGAATCTGAATATGGTTCTGAATATCCGCCAGATTTGGTAAGTAAATCAGTTTTCAAAAACTACTTTCCGAATCAGAAAAGAATTCTAATGGACTTCTATTCTACTATTCAACTAATTCCATACGGAGAAATTATCGAAGTAACTAAAAACGATTGGACTGACATTCATTGGGAGGATTATTTAGTATTCGAAATAAAGAATGGAACTGTAACAACTTAACTTGAATTTAAACAGTTCAACAGACTGAAAAGAAAACTATTTAGAGCATTCAAAAAAACAACTGAATATCAAAAAACCATCGAACTTGAAAAAGACAATCTTAATGGATTTAATGAATTTCGACCAAACAAATTTACGATGGACGAATATTTGGAATTGATTATTTTGAGACTAATAAATCGATTAAAATAAAGCATTATGTACAATCGAGTAGACTGCCCCGCTAGAAACTAGCAAGGAGAGCCTCTCAAAGAACAATAAAAAATTAATACACCTTGAATGAAATAACAAATTAAATACAACGACATGTATAACTTTGGAAAATTAACATACACCATTCTAATTTTGATTTGCACTACTGGATTAGGAGTCAGTATTTACCAAATAGCATGGGGTAATTTACATTCCTTTAAATCTGCCTATTCAGAACTAGTTGTTCCATTTGTATTTTTGGGTTGTGCAATTCTATTTATTATAAAAATAAATTCATTGTATTTTAAAAAGAAATAAAACAGTAATTATATATCGCATAACCCGATAGCAAGGGGAAAAACATCATCGGACTTGTCTTTATAAGATGGGAAATTTATAAACGAATAAAATGCGGCACATAACGAGCAGAATGCCCCTCTAGAAACACTATCGCAAAAAAACAACCATTGAAATACTTCAGCTTTCTCCCCCGTCCAAAAACACTGGTATTCCTTTCATAAATACTTCTATATGTCGTAAATTGCGGCCTATCTAAAGATAATATCATGACAAACCCTACAATCGTTCCTTATATAAAAGAAGTTTTGAAAAATATGCCAGCCGGCTGGTTAAGTACCACCACGCATCGACTGGATATTTACGACGAACAGTTGGCAAAAACACAATTCTTAGACCAGTTTGAAGCTTTATACAAAAATAATAATGCCGATCCTGCAGCGTTAAACGCTTTACCCACTGCTTATGATTACATACGGTTGGGACATCCTTTATCTTGTGTTTTGGAATGGAGCATTGCAAAGGCAAATGATTTACTTTCGGAAAACGTGATTAGTTTTTCGTCGAAAACGGTTCCTGTTTTAGCGGTGTTAAGAAAGAATTTACTAGCTCATAAAAACACACAAATCCTTTATACAGATGAATTACCAGCCTGTTTTGATGCAGAAGTTGTAAAAAACATTTACGGATATCACTTTGAATTAAAGAAAGTAACTGCTTCTGAAGTTATTCCTGCATTTGAGGGAAGTACGATTTATATTACGAACGACCCTACATTTGGCGCTGTTGATTTGCCAAAAGAAGTGAACTTTCACATCAGTTTGCACGGTCGTTTGGGAAGTGTTTTACTCGTAAATGGAGTACAAAACCAAGACTATGTTTCCGACATTCAGCATGTGAGACGAAGAGAAACCATAGCTATGACGCCTGATGATTCCCTTACTGCTTTACAGGCATTGGTTAATCAGACTTCTGTTGCTGAAAATGATACGAATACGGAGGCGAACAAAAGTTCGGTTGTACAATCTATTCAATCTATCACAGGAACAAGTGGAAATCCGCTCGTTGCTTCAAGTGGGTTGTCTATTCAATATGCCATTTTGATGGGATTAATTCACGATGCCAAGGAAAAGCACAAAGGAAAAGCAATAAAAATTGTGGTTCCTCCCAATTGTTATGGAGGTACAAATGACCAAGCCAGACGTGTTGCTGCTTGTCTGGATAATGTTGAAATCGTAGACTTATTAGTGGACGGCGATAACGACATGGTGCAAAGTATTGCGTATGTTTTGAATGAAATTGCCAAAGAAGACGCCATTCCTTATATCATTGCGGAAATCCCGACCAATCCCAGAGTTGAAGTGCCGGACCTTTTAGATTTGAAAGCCGTTTTAACTAAAGAACGCAAAACCCCGAGTGGCTCCATTGCGATTGACCCTGTGTTTATATTGGATCAAACCTTCTGTCCGAATGTACACTTTTTAGGTGAAGGCGAAGTACTTTCAACAGTGAGAACCATTTCATTTGCCAGTGGATCTAAATTCCCAAGTGGCGGACAATGTACGGCTGGTTATTGTGTAGGTAATGCTAAAACGGATGCGTTGATGGAGAAAATTGCGCAACACCTCGCACTTTGCGATAATGAAGCGACGGCTCTTCAATATGAAATATTGGCAAAACAATTGCCTTCCATGAATCAGCGGATTATTGATGCTTATAAAAATACCCGTGAATTTGTACATTATATACATGAAGTTTTACCGGAAGCGAAAATAAATTTTGTTTCAGAGGAATTAGCCGAAGAAGGCTTTACTCCTTCTGTCTTTTCATTAGACCTTCCTACAAAAGGTACAACAGCTGCAGAAAAGGAAGCCCATAAGAGAGATTTGAATTTGAAATTAATTCATTTGATGATTACAAAAATCCCTGACGAAAGTAAATTCTGTGTCAGTTACGGTCAATTAAAAGGCTGTTATTGGACTATTCCTGCTACCTCAACCCAAGGAACCACGAAGGAAGGCGACAAAGATTATATTGTTCGGGCGTCACTTTCTGGAGATATGGATTTAGAGTTGCACAAAAAAGTCTTCTTAGAATTTGTAGAGGAATACAGCAGATAACATATCCCTTACCTTGAGGTTTAACTATAAAAAATGCCCTGATTTTACTAGTCAGGGCATTTTTATTACTCGTAATAGGTAGATTTTAAATTCTTTTCAATAGAAATAAATTAATAGGATTACCTCTTAATCACTTTCTTAGTAAATAGAGTTCCATCTGCAAATACCTTTAAAAAGTAAATTCCGCTTTGAAGATGTGATAAATCAATTTTATTTGAATTTAGGGCTGTACTTATTTTGGCACCTAACATAGTGTACACTTCTACCCTGTCAATTTCGACATCCATTGAAATCTTCACCATTCCCGATGTTGGATTTGGACTTACTGTAAATTCTATTGCAGTAAATTTATTATTACTCAACACAGAACACGCTACATTTATTTCTGAATTTAATTCAATTGGAATTCCAGGAGTTAAGTCTTTTCCTGTAAAAGCCGCGTAATCTGGACTGTATTTCGTGGCTCTGAATAGCGTATTTGCCGCTGGCGGATTTCCACCTTGAGTTGCTATGACACCAGTAGCGTTATGAACGGGATTTATGTATTCCCAAACGACATTTTCTTGGTTGTCAATTTCAAATATTTTACCTTTAATCCCTTCACATATTAATATATTTCCATTGGGTAAACGCTCTGCTCCACTTAATATATGCGAGTAAAAAGGAGATGGTGTCTCGCTTGTATCTGAATAAATATAATCTGGAGCTGTAGGGCCAAAAGTGCCATTAGATTCTAGAATATAGGTTCCAGGAGCATTCGAAGGTACATCTAAAATGTACACTTCAGAAAAAGCGGGTTGTCTATCATTTCCATTATTAAATACCATCAATTTACCTTCGTCAAGAAGTCCGTCAGCAATCCAATGTGGATAATGCTGTCCATATAATTTTCGATCCCCATCTGTACCTTTTTTGTATGCTTGTGGATTTCCCCACCGCCAAAGTATATTACCGCCCTTACCGTATAGACCCCCGGTATCCGTTAAGACTTCAGCGGTTGTGGTTGAATGGTCAATAATGTAAATTTCGCTTAAATTTCTTGAACTCAATAAAATTTGGTCAAGAGCTGCATTGTATTGTACGGAGTTTATGTGCAACCAGTTCGAATTGCCGCCCGTTTGGTAAATGAAGTTAATATCTAATTTGTTAGGATTTTCAGAAACTACTCCAAAATTATCTTTTGTGGAATCAAAGTCTTGTATAAAATGGTCTTTCATGTCCCATTTCCAGACCACTATACCTTGATCTGAACCTACAGGTTGTACCTCAACAATTTGTTCCGAATATAAAACATCCTGAGGTAGCGAATCGGGATCTCTCCCCGCTTGAATTGCTTCGGCATTAGACATCATGTTTGCTGCTAATATTAGAACATTTCCATTTGGCATCGGAAAAATATCGTGGTGTTGACGGTTTTGTGGCGTGTCATAAAAGTATTGCCAAATCAAATTACCATCCCAATTGTACAACTCAACAACTCCCCCTTGTCCACCAAAAGAGATGTCACTAGAGTCCGTTCTTCCGGTTCGTAATAAATTTCCGTTCTCTAACAAATAAACCGAATTCCCTGGATTAAATGTACTTCCCCACTGTTTTACAACTTGGCCACAATTGTTTACGAGAAACGTTTTGGTATTTGACGTAAATAGTGTGTAACCATTGTAAGCTTGGGAAATATTCCTGATAACTCCAACTGTATTTTGCGAGAAAACAATGACCGAAAATAACAAGCAGAAATAAAGAAGTATCTTTTTAATCATTTGAATTTTTTCTTTCAAAACTACTCTAATATTTATATTTCATTTCAATTTCTGAGCACTTTAACAAAAACTAGACTAAGAACTTGTTATTATTTTTAAAAATGTATTAAGTTGCAATACATTGGGAACTTCCCATTTTTAAAAATGCCAATTCATTTATTTTAAACATAAATCTTAATTAGTAATGAACCTAAACACTCCCACAATACGACTTTACGAATCACATGATAAATTTGAATTATTACATTTACTAGATTTGAATACACCCACCTATTTTGCAGCATCAGAAAGAGCTGACTTAGAGCACTATCTTGAAAACGAGCGTGAATTGTATTATGTTATTTCTTTTGAAAACCAAATAATAGGTTGTGGCGGTATCAATTTTGAAGAAGAAAAAACCATTGCCATCATCAGTTGGGACATCATACATCCTGATTATCAAGGGAAATCATTTGGAAGTTTATTGCTAAAACACCGACTTTCTGAATTGCAGTCCATTACTACTATCCAGAAAATAATTGTTAGAACTTCTCAGCTCACACATTTGTTCTATGAAAAGCATGGCTTTGTCTTGAAAGAGAAAATTACTGATTACTGGGCCCTGGGGTTTGATTTGTATTATATGGAATACCTAGAATTCTAATTTCATTTTAATACTTACCTTTTAAAATAAATAAAAATTCACCTTTCGCATTGCCGTAATTATTTAGCTACTGTGAAAATATTCCAATTTACTGTCTTTATGTTTAGCTTTTTCTCAGTAGTTCTATCAATGTTCAGTTGAAGTGAACCTTTTCTCCAGAACCCAATGAAAAGCACTTTACTGCTTTTCTAGCTACAATGGAGAAAGAAATGATTTGGAGTTGAGTGAATAATTGTAAACGGTATTGGGCTACTTTACTTTGATGATAATTGTCTAAAAAATGAGTTCAAAAGAACTCGTTTTTCGTTTAAATGGACAAAACTCTATCAAATTTATAAAAGCCTTTAAAGCAGAAGTAACAATTTTTCCTACAATTTTATGTTAAGAAAATTGAAATAAAAAAACTATTTTTACTGTCAAATAAAAATACAATGAACAGATTTCTAAGTCTCCTATTTATTTTATCTTATTCACTGATTTCAGCCCAAGCTCCTTTTCCACATATAACTAGTTCAACATTTAATGCAGAAAGAGTAGCGAGTTTTGGAGTTCTTGATGTATCAACTGATTTTTTGGAAATTACTAATTCAAGTCAATTTGATGGTTCATTTATTCCAAGTATTTGGGCTCATCAGCAGTCGGACAATCGCTTCGTATTACGTCACTTTGCTACCACAAATACTACACAAGATTTTGGAACTATTCCTCTAATGATTTTCAGAACTGAAATTAGAAATAATTTAAATATGATTGCACCATCTGGTGGCTCTTTCCCTTGGGGTACTACTGCTAGTAATGTTGCTACAAGACCTTTATTTGCCTGGGAAAATGGCAATGTTCAATTAATGCGAATTTTAGCAAATGGTTTTGTGGGTATTGGTACCACAACTCCCACAGCTTTATTACATACTTTTGGAACAGTGAGACTACAAAATTTAGCTGATTCTACAAATCCATTTAAGTTACTTGGAACAGATACTAATGGAAATGTTTTTGAATTTAATCCTGCCGCGATTGGTGGCGGAACTACAAATGATTTCGATTGGCTTAAAACCGATGGAGGTTTTCCAGGTTCAATCGATGACAATATTTACACCAATGGAAATGTGGGAATCAACGTAGTAAATCCCACTGCAAATTTAAACACGAATGGAACTTTAAAATTTGAAAACCTAGCCGATTCCACAAATCCATTTAAGATTCTGGGAACAGATACTACCGGAAATGTTTTTGAATTTAACCCTACTGAATTGGCGAGCGGAGGAACTAGTGATTTTGATTGGCTTAAAACCGATGGAGGTTTTCCAGGTTCAATCGATGACAATATTTACACCAATGGAAATGTGGGAATCAACGTAGTAAATCCCACTGCAAATTTAAACACAAATGGCTCTTTAAAATTTGAAAACCTAGCCGATTCCACAAATCCATTTAAGATTCTGGGAACAGATACTACCGGAAATGTTTTTGAATTTAACCCTACTGAATTGGCGAGCGTAGGAATTAGTGATTTCGATTGGCTTAAAACCGATGGAGGTTTTCCAGATTCAATCGACGACAATATTTACACCAATGGAAATGTGGGAATCAATGTAGTAAATCCCACTGCAAATTTAAACACGAATGGAACTTTAAAATTTGAAAACCTAGCCGATTCCACAAATCCATTTAAGATTCTGGGAACAGATACTACCGGAAATGTTTTTGAATTTAACCCTACTGAATTGGCGAGCGTAGGAATTAGTGATTTCGATTGGCTTAAAACCGATGGAGGTTTTCCAGATTCAATCGACGACAATATTTACACCAATGGAAATGTGGGAATCAATGTAGTAAATCCCACTGCAAATTTAAACACGAATGGAACTTTAAAATTTGAAAACCTAGCCGATTCCACAAATCCATTTAAGATTCTGGGAACAGATACTACCGGAAATGTTTTTGAATTTAACCCTACTGAATTGGCGAGCGTAGGAATTAGTGATTTCGATTGGCTTAAAACCGATGGAGGTTTTCCAGATTCAATCGACGACAATATTTACACCAATGGAAATGTGGGAATCAATGTAGTAAATCCCACTGCAAATTTAAACACGAATGGAACTTTAAAATTTGAAAACCTAGCCGATTCCACAAATCCATTTAAGATTCTGGGAACAGATACTACCGGAAATGTTTTTGAATTTAACCCTACTGAATTGGCGAGCGTAGGAATTAGTGATTTCGATTGGCTTAAAACCGATGGAGGTTTTCCAGATTCAATCGACGACAATATTTACACCAATGGAAATGTGGGAATCAATGTAGTAAATCCCACTGCAAATTTAAACACGAATGGAACTTTAAAATTTGAAAACCTAGCCGATTCCACAAATCCATTTAAGATTCTGGGAACAGATACTACTGGAAATGTTTTTGAATTTAACCCTACTGAATTGGCGAGCGGAGGAACTAGTGATTTTGATTGGCTTAAAACCGATGGCACTTCAGCAACTTCTATAAATGATGCTATTTATACTAATGGAAAAGTGGGAATAAACACAAATGTTTTTCCAAGCGAAGTTGGTGATGTAGACGTTCGTTCTTATAGTTTATATGCTAAAGGTGGAATTCTGACTGAAGAAGTTAGAGTAGCATTAAGTTCGGAATGGGCTGACTTTGTATTTGATAAAGAATACCAGTTAGACCCATTAGAAAAAGTGGAACAATTTATCATAGAAAACAAACATTTAAAAGACATTCCAAGTGCGGAAGAAGTGAAAAAAAATGGTGTCGAACTTGGCGAAATGAATAAACTTTTGCTGCTTAAAATTGAAGAATTAACCTTATATGTGATTGAAATGAATAAAAAAATAGAATTGCAAGATAAAGAGATTTTAAAACTCAAAGCAAAATGAAAATTCTAATTCTAATATTCTTTTTAACAATTTTCAATAACTCTATTGGTCAATTAGTAGACTCTGAATGTAAAGAGAGTTTTGAGTTAAATGGCTTTGAAACAAATTCCAATTTTAACTACAATGCGCAAGTTGCGATACTTACAAAAAACAATTATAAAGTTAGTGTTACAAATGGTGAAATTAGATTAAAAGCAGGTAACGTAATTGTATTAAAACCCAGTACTTATATACAAAGTAGTTCTGTGTTTTTGGCAAGAATTGAGACTTGCGTTATTTGCGACCTTACATTTTCCTACCCAAAATTTTTTACACCAAATGGAGATAGTTATAATGATTATTGGAAAATAGATTGGGCAAACTTAACTGATTTCTCTACAATAACTATCTTTGACCGGTATGGGAAATTAATAAAAACATTAAACTCTCCTAATGAATATTGGGATGGGACCTACAACCAGAATGAAATTTTTTCAACCGATTACTGGTTTAAATTAATTTATACAGATTGCAACGGAATAAGAAAAGAGTACCAGTCACACTTTTCATTAAAAAGATAATTTATGGGAATAGTTAAAGATGTTTTATATAAAGCTTCAAATAAAAATTTATTAAGTGTTTTTAAGAATCAAAGTATTTTTCCTTACTATCATCTTGTACGGGATAATCAAGTGCCTCACATTACACATTTATATCCGTATAAAAATAGCAAACAATTTTTAGCGGATTTAGACCTTTTGTCCGCTAATTATAAATCGCTGCATCCAAAAGATTTGTTAGAAAATAAAAAATCAGGTAATACTTTTTTACTTACCTTCGACGACGGATTACATGAAATATACAGTGTAATTTTTCCTATTTTAAAAGAAAAGAAAATTAATGCTGTGTTTTTCATCAACCCCAATTTTGTAGAAAATAATGAAGGTTTATATAAGCATTACATAAGTATAATTATCACTCATTTAGATAAATCAAATTATGATTCTGATTCCTTACTGAAAATTAGTAAAGTTTTTAATTTCACGTTTAATAATGTGAATGAGTTCAAGAAAAATTTTATTGGCATACCCTATTCACAGCGCGAAAAAGTAAAAGAAGTATTGACGCTTTTAAATCTCGACATACATTCGTATTTAAAAAATGAGCAACCCTATATCACAAAAAAGCAAATTCAAGAAATGATCGATGCTGGTTTTTATTTTGGCGGCCACACAATGAATCATCCACCCTTGCATCAATTATCACATCAGGAACAAAAAAAAGAAATCATAGATTCAGTGGATTGGTTGCGACAAAATTTTAATATTGATTATTCGTTTTTTGCATTTCCATTTTCTGATAAGGCGGTTTCAAAAACATTATTACAAGAACTTTTTACATACGACAAAGACATCATATTATTTGGGAATTCGGGTTTAAAAAAAGATATTGATAGTCGAATTATTCAACGATTTTCATTAGAAAATCCCACAAAAAACACAGCTAAACAAATTGTAACCGAGAACCTTTATAAATACTTCAATAAATTGATTGGTAAATATAATATCCAAAGAAAATGATTGAAATTAAAATAATATATAAAAAAGATATTCCGGAATTGCTTTCAAATAAATCCTTCTGGAGTCATTCTTTTCTATCGATTAGTAAGCATCGCCTTTATGCGCATTTAAATAATCCACATCTTGAAAATAATGATATTGTTTTATTATTGTCTTATTTGAATGAGGAATTAGTAGGTTACATGGGTGTTTTAACTGACCAAATTACTTTAGATGGACAACTAAAAAAGATTGGGTGGCTTTCGACTTGGTGGGTTCATCCAAAAACGAAAGGAAGTGGTATTGGACGAGAAATTCTAAATACCATGCATGCAAAACTTGACGGACAAATAGGTATTTCGCAGTTTACACCTAGTGCGAAAAGGGTTTATGATAAATCAGGATATTTTACCACATTGAAAGAACAAATTGGTTTGAAAGCCGTTTTACGAAGTAATTTTTCTTTCGTAATTCCAGCTCTTTATCCCAAAACAGAAAAGTTTGGATTTTTATTTAATCAAGTTGACTATTTCATCAACTTTTTTGTAAATATAAAGTTAGCGGTTCAAAAAATAGGGATTGAAAGCAATTTAAAAAAATTTCGTGTTGAATACCTTAATACGATAGATAATGAAACATTAAAATTTATCAATCAATTCAACAAAACGGATCTTTCGAACAAGGGAGCTTCTTTTTTTGAGTGGTTAAAAGCGTATCAATGGGTTCAAGAAGCACCTTTGCTGCAGTGGACTGATAAAAGCAAGTATGCATTTTCAATGTATGATAAGGAATTTGGCTTTTCGTTTATCAAGGTTTATAAAGAACAAACTGTAATCGGTTTTGTCGTTTTGCAAAAAAGAAACTATGTTTCGAAAGTGCTTTTTACTTATTATGATGATTTCAAATATGCTGCTGAAATTGCAAACATTATTAAACTGCAAGCAATTATTCAAAATACAAGAGAGATAATTTGTTATGACGAAGCCATTTGCAAGCAATTTAAAAAGAATTCCATTTTTCTATATCAGACAAAGAAAATCAAACAATCGATTATTTCTAAAGCGTTTAACAAGACCAACTTTGATGATATTCGAATGCATTTTGGTGATGGAGATTGTTCTTTTGCTTAAATAGACTTTTTCTAATAAAAAATGAGTCCAATTTCTTGAACTCATTTCTCTATAACTATAATTGATAATATTTACTCCAGAGAAGCTAAATAACGTTCTGCATCCAAAGCAGCCATGCAACCCGTTCCTGCAGCAGTAATGGCTTGACGATATACATGATCCGCAGCATCTCCGCCTACAAAAACACCTTTTACATTTGTTTTCGAAGTTCCAGGAATGTTTTTGATGTATCCTGTTGCATCTAATTCCAAATAATCTTTAAAGATATCCGTATTTGGTTTGTGACCAATAGCTACAAAAAATCCTGTAGATGGAATTACTTTCTCTTGATTTAGTGTTTTATCTAATACTTTTACACCCGTCACTACTTGTTCATCACCCAAAACTTCTACCGTTTCGGTGTTCAATAGGATTTCAATGTTTTCAGTTTTTCTTACTCTATCTTGCATAATTTTAGAAGCTCTAAAATTTTCAGTACGCACTAACATCGTTACTTTTTTACACAATTTAGAAAGATAATGTGCTTCTTCACAAGCAGAATCTCCAGCACCTACAATTACAACTTCTTGGTTTCTGTAGAAAAATCCATCACAAATGGCACATGCAGAAACTCCACCACCCATTTGCAAATAATGTTGTTCTGAAGGCAATCCTAAATATTTTGCCGAAGCTCCAGTAGAAATAATAACTGTCTCACAATGAATTTCTTTCTCGTCATTAACCCAAACTTTATGAATTGGACCTGAAAAGTCAACTTTTGTAACCCATCCATCACGAACATCGGCACCAAATCGTTCCGCTTGAGCTTGCAATTGAATCATCATTTCTGGCCCCGTTATTCCTTCAGGATTACCCGGCCAGTTTTCTACTTCATTAGTTGTAGTTAATTGTCCTCCAGGCTGTGTCCCCTGATACAATACTGGAAACATATTTGCTCTAGATGCATAAATTGCCGCAGTATATCCTGCAGGGCCTGAACCTATAATTAGGCATTTTATTTTTTCAATTGTAGTTGACATATTTTTTAGAATTCTATTAATGGATGCAAATGTAGCCTAAATTTGAAAATTTTTATACCGATTGCGATAACTTTTAACTATTGTAAAATAATATTTTAAATATATAAATTTCCGTTGCAAAAGTAGAATATTTGTTTATCTTTGCAACCGCTTTCGGGGTGTAGCGTAGCCCGGTTATCGCGCCTGCTTTGGGAGCAGGAGGTCGCAGGTTCGAATCCTGCCACCCCGACAAAAAAGCCGAACAATTTTATTTGTTCGGCTTTTTTTATGCGTAAAAACTAACAACACAAGTTGTCGCGTCCCGATGAATAATCTTAGGGATAAAAGTTTCGAATCCCGTTTTTAAGAATTCACTTGAGGTTTTTTTTACATGCTTTACAAAAAATAAAAAAACGCGTGAAAAACATATTTTATCCTGAAACATCAGGACTGACTGAATTCGAAATCTTGAGATTGCTTCGTGCCTCGCAACGACAGATCAAGCGGAAAGCGGGAATATGAATTATAAAAACACACTACTGACTTGCTCCAAATAAAAAACCCTTTTAATATGATAATTAAAAGGGTTTTAAAAATATAATTTTAGATTTTAGTAATCTCTATTGACGTCGAACGCTTCTAGGTATTCTGCTACACGTTTTACAAAACTTCCTCCTAAAGCTCCATCTACCACTCGGTGGTCATATGAATGCGACAGGAACATTTTTTGACGGATTCCGATAAAATCGCCTTCTGGAGTTTCAATAACAGCCGGCACCTTTCGAATCGCTCCAAGAGCAAGGATTCCAACTTGTGGTTGACTGATAATTGGTGTTCCGAAAACGCTTCCAAAAGTCCCCACATTCGTAACAGTGTACGTTCCACCTTGTGTATCGTCTGGCTTAAGTTTTCCTGCTTTTGCACGTCCACCTAAATCATTAACTGCTTTAGCCATTCCCACTAAATTCAACTGGTCTGCATTTTTAATTACAGGTACAATTAAATTACCGTTCGGTAATGCCGCTGCCATTCCAAGATTGATGTTTTTTCTTTTGATGATGTAATCACCATCTACAGAAATGTTCATTCCTGGGAAATCCTTCAAGGCTTTAGCTACAGCTTCCATCATAATTGGCGTAAAAGTCAGTTTTTCACCTTCCCGTTTTTCGAACGCTCCTTTTACTTTATCTCTCCATTTCACGATATTCGTTACATCTACTTCGATAAACGATTGTACGTGTGCCGAAGTTTGAATGGACGCCACCATATAACCAGCAATCAGTTTTCGCATTCGGTCCATTTCGACAACCTCATCTCCACCATTTACGGAAACTGGAGCTGCTTTAGCTGCAGTTGCAGGTTGTGCTTTTGGTGCAGCTGGTTGAGCAACAGTTGGTAAAACGTGGTCCTTAGCGATAGCTTTTTGGTCAGAAACATATTTTAAAATATCATCTTTAGTAACCCTGCCGTCCTTTCCTGAACCTGCAATAATTTCTAATTCAGCAACTGAAATCCCTTCTTCTTTAGCAATGTTTTTAACTAAAGGTGAAAAGAATTTGTCTGAATCATTGAAGTTTGTTGGTGCAACTGTTTCCTTTACATATTCCACTTCTTTCTCAATAGTTGCAACTGCAGCTGGAACGTCAGTTGAAGGTGTTTCATTTCCCTCACCTGAAACTTCAATAATTGCAATGGTTTGACCCACCTGAACTACATCGTCAACTTGAAATAAAATTTCTACAAGTTTACCTGAAACCTCTGAAGGAACTTCAGAGTCAACTTTATCAGTAGCAATTTCTAAAACTGCTTCATCCGCTTCAATAAAATCTCCGACGTTTTTAAGCCAGTTGGTAATGGTTGCTTCTGCAACGCTTTCTCCCATTTTAGGAAGTTTCAATTCAAACTTTGCCATATTATTAACCTAAAGTTGTGTTTTTAAATCTTGATTGCAAAATTAGTGATTTAATCTTCACTTTATAAAGAATACATTAATTTTTTATGTGTAGAATTTCTCCTCTATCGATTGAATTATTGCTTCCTATTAGATAATTCGAATCAGGAATGTAATTCTTAAATGTTAAATTTACCGCATTATTTAAATTCATGAAATTAATGATGTCGTGAAAGAGAAAGGAATTTGCGTCAAAAATGATTTCAGTAGTCGTGCTCAAATCATTTTTAAATTGAGAAAAGTCATCCAAATAGAGCTCTTTTTTACTTAAATTGAATTTCAAATTGTCTTTCGAAAAAATGACATATTCCTCAATTTCTTTTTTGATTTCTGTCTTTTGATTTTTCTTTATTAATGAAAATGAAAATGCTCCCACTTTCATAAAATAATCAAATGCAAGAGACTTTTTAAAGTGTTTTTTGTAGAAAAACTGCATCGCTTCTTGAAAACGTTTCATATACTTTTCGTCGCGAATCGTACTTTCACCTTTATAATGAATAACAGTAGTTTCGTGGAAATAATAATTTGATTTGCCTCGCTGTAAAACCATATAACTTAAGTCGATGTCGTCGGAATACATAAAGCAATTTTCATCAAAACCTCCTATTTCAGTATACAATTCGCGTTTCATTACCATAAAGGCTCCCACAAGAATTTCCACTTTTCCTGTTTCATTTTCGGATAAATGTTGGGCATAATATTTTCCAAACAAGTTTGAAATTTTATACAAGCCAAAGATTTTTGTAACAGCAACCCACGGTGTTGGAATTCCGCGTTTTGATTCCGGTAAGAAATTTCCTGTTCCGTCAATCAATTTACAACCTACAATCCCTAAATCTGATTTTGTTTCGGCGAAAGCCAACACTTTCTCAAAAGTATCTTCGGCAACAACCGTATCTGGATTTAGGATACAAAGGTATTTTCCGTTTGCTTTTTCAACTCCAATATTATTTCCTTTTGGAAAACCAGTATTTTCTTTGTTTTCAATTAAAATTACGTTTGGAAATAATGTTTTAACCATCTCGCAACTGTGGTCAGGCGAGTTATTGTCGATTACGATAATTTCGGCATCGAGGTTCTGAATGGCTTTTTGAACGCTTCTGATGCATTGTTCCAAGAAATAGCGAACGTTATAATTAAGAATGATGACTGATAATTGCATAAAGCAAATATAATAGGATTTACAGTTTTAAAAATAGTGAAAGAGATTATTATCCTATTTTTAATTTAAGTACCAAAAAAAGTAATTTATGGACTGTCAAAGAAATCATTTGTTTTTCTAACCCTTTTATCATTTTTAGTGATTTCTTCATCCGGGTCCATTTTATTTTTACCTACTTTTTTATTCTTTCTCGTTTTTTCCTCTTTTCGCTCTTTTTTATCCAATTTATCTTTCTCTTTTTCTGGAATATATTCTTCACCGCACCCTACCACTTCCTGAATCAGGATTTCTTCATTTTTTTCGTAAGGAGTCATTACCGGTCTTGGACCACTAATTTTTAGACCAAAAAGATAAAAAGTTTTAAAAACACCTACTTCGCAAGGACCGTTTCCCAAGACGGGTGGCAAGCCATAAGTGTATATTTTACCAAAAAAGGGACGTTTGGTTTCTTCTTTTTTCTGAACATGATTCTCAGCCGTTTTAACTGTATCTTGTTGACGACTAAAATAAACCCTCCCACTTTCCAGCCTTTCTAACGATAAACATACCCTTACCTTCTCATTAGAATAACTTACGGAGTAAATTAAACTTATGAGAAACAGATGAAGTAAGAAAACACTATTCTTTTTAAGGGATTTCATAAGTATAATTGTTAAACAAATACGAATGCATAATTTAAGGACGATTCACTTTTTAATCGTTAATCCAATGCAAGAGTATCAAAAACATATGAATGTTAAAATAGCCAAATCTAAATTGATAGTACTACTATTCAAGCTTTTGATTCATAAATAATTATTAAATTAACAACTCAAATGTACAAATTTTTATTGAAAAACGCACACTCTTTTGTCGTGAGTATCTGCCTTTATCCTTCATTTGAATAATATAGTAGCAAATTTATAAGGTAAATATCAGGAATGATTAAAGTTTAAAACCGAAAGTACAAACTATTGCCTACTTTTGCACTTCAAAATTTAGTCGCTTGGACTACACAAAACATTGAATACTATATAATGAATTACCTTTCAGTCGAGAATATATCAAAATCATTTGGAGAACGTACGCTTTTTAAAGACATTTCTTTTGGGATCAACAAAGACCAGAAAATTGCTTTTATTGCGAAAAATGGTTCGGGGAAAACGTCTATTATGAAAATAATTAACGGCGAAGACGAATCCGATACGGGTCAAGTGGTGATCAGAAAAGATATTAAGATGGCGTTTTTGTCGCAGGACAATAATTTGCAGGAAGAATTGACGATTGAGGAAAGTATTTTTGCTTCGGATAACGAGGTTTTAAAAGTGATTCACCAGTACGAAAAAGCCTTGGAACATCCGGAAGACGAGGAAGCGTATCAACGTGCTTTTGACGGAATGGACGCTCACAATGCGTGGGATTTTGAAACGCAGTTTAAGCAAATTTTGTTCAAATTGAAGTTGGAAGATTTCAGTTTGAAAGTAAAAAACCTTTCAGGAGGTCAGAAAAAAAGACTTTCGTTGGCGATTGTTTTAATCAACCGTCCGGACTTGTTGATTCTTGATGAACCTACGAATCACTTGGATTTAGAGATGATTGAATGGCTGGAAAGTTATTTTGCCAAAGAAAATATTACGTTGTTTATGGTCACGCACGACCGTTTCTTTCTAGAACGCGTTTGTAACGAAATTATCGAATTAGACAACGGAAAATTATACCAATACAAAGGAAATTACTCTTATTATTTAGAGAAAAAAGAGGAACGTCTTGCCTCTGAAAACGCAAGTGTAGACAAAGCACAAAACTTGTTCAAGAAAGAATTAGACTGGATGCGTCGCCAACCAAAAGCAAGAACTACGAAGTCGAAATCGCGTCAGGATGATTTTTATGTAATTAAAGAAAAAGCGGAAAGCCGTCGAAAAGAAAACCAAGTTGAACTGGAAATCAACATGGAACGCATGGGAAGTAAGATTATTGAGTTGCACAAAATTTCGAAGAAATTTGGCGATAAAGTAATTTTAGACAACTTTAGTTTTGATTTTCAACGTGGCGAACGTATTGGAATTATTGGTAAAAACGGAACGGGAAAATCGTCGTTTTTGAATTTACTGACGGGAACGCTTCCGCTTGATAGTGGAAAAGTGGTGGTTGGTGAAACGATTAAAATTGGTTATTACACTCAAAGTGGTATCAATCCGAAACCGGGACAACGTGTGATTGATATTATTAAGGAATACGGCGAATACATTCCGTTGACGAAAGGTAAAATTATTTCGGCTTCGCAGTTGTTGGAGCGTTTTCTTTTTGACAGCAAAAAACAATATGATTTTGTCGAAAAATTGAGCGGTGGCGAGTTGAAACGTTTGTACTTGTGTACGGTTTTGATTCAGAATCCTAACTTTTTGATTCTCGATGAGCCAACCAATGATTTGGATATTGTAACCTTGAACGTTTTAGAAAGTTTCTTGCTGGATTATCCGGGATGTTTGTTGGTGGTTTCGCACGACCGTTACTTTATGGACAAAATTGTCGATTACCTTTTTGTGTTTAGAGGCGAAGGCGAAGTGGAGAATTTCCCTGGAAATTATTCTGATTTTAGAGCCTACGAAGACAGTGCCGACGTGCAACAAAAAGAGGACAACAAAGCCGATAAAAAAGCGTGGAAACAAAATAACCCAACGGGTAACTTAACGTTCAACGAACAGAAAGAATACCAAAAGCTAGAACGTGAAATCAAGGATTTAGAAATTGATAAAAGCAAAATCGAGCTTTTGTTTTCTGAAGGAAAAGTGGCAGATGCAGATATTGAGAAAAAAGCAAATGAATTGCAAGTGATTATTCAGAAAATGGAAGATAAGGAAGAACGATGGTTTGAACTTTCTGCGAAAATGGAGGAATAAGGTTTTATGAACTGGGAATATTTAAAAGATAAAATTTTAGTTTTTGGAGATGATGATTGGATTTTTTCTGATATGTTTATTTCTATAGTTGGTGATTACGAAGGTTGTTTTAATGATGAAGACAGAATGCTTTACACTTACAAGATGTTGAGAGAAATAATGTCTGATAATTTAATTGATATTTATTTTATCAAACCGAATGAAAACCTTACTCCTTTTATTTATAATAATGCTCAAGACATTGATTACTTTATAAGTAAGATTGATGTCGAATGGAAGAAGCAAAATTATAAAGTACCAGATCCAGACCAATTATTTTGGGCTACAACTAATTCAAATGGAAAATCTCAGATTCAATAAATTTAAAGAAATCCGCAATGACAGAGGTGCTATTGCGGATTTTTTTGTTGAATAATTCTTTACAGACTATCTTAAATTGAAGTGGTTTTTCATAGTCTGACAATTTAGAGCTTGTAGGACTTTAATATATGTAATCTTTGATTCTAGGTCAAAAACTAAATAACCACATTTTATTAAGCCAAATACTTAAATCCGTTATAGTGGCTTTTGTGAGACGTTTATTTTTTTAATTCCAATAACTTCTGTCAATTTATTTAACATGATTTTTGAAGCAAGCCTAAATCCTAATTCCAGAAAAATAAACCTCATTCCTAGGATAGTCATAACCATATCAAATATCACATCTAACTTATTTTCTATTATTGAGACAATGATCCCTGAAAGACAAAACAAGACCATTGCTAAAAAAATGATTTTCAAAATTATGCCAGTTCTAATTTTCAATCTTCCTTTTTTATTTTCCAGTTTTCCATTTAATACACAAAATTCTCCAAGCAACTTTTTAGAGAACTTTATTTCAAATTCATTCTCTCTGATTTCGCCTATAAATGTTTGCTTATTCCAGTTTGCTACAAATTGCTCTTTCGATAAAGTATGCTTTTTTAACTCTAAAATAGCAGATATCCTATCATTATTTAATTCTATTGAAAAGTCACTTTCAGGAAATATTTTCATTTAGTTCAAGGTTTTTCTTTAAATGTTGCAAAACGGTAATACCACTAAACGTCAACTAGGTAAAAATAGCTGCTAACCGTTCGGCTTTTTATTAATCATTTTCTAAAAATATTTTCCAATATCTTACATCCATCCATTTATTATCATCTTTAGTTTTGGATAAAAATATTTCTAACTCTGTTTCCGAAATTGGATTTTTTTCGATTTGAACAGGGGTTTCTCTGTTGATTGAAATGTGCTTTAAATCATTCATTATTCGACTAAAATTATCAATTGAAATTGCTATGGAATTTTCTTCCCATTCTCCGTTTCCGTGTTCAGAAATAAAAACTGGTAAATTTGGATTTTCAATGTCAACAAATATTGGGTCACCCATATTATCAGTCGCAATTACAATCCAATTTTTTTTCCAATCTCCATTATTTTTTCCAACTAACAATTTACCGCTTTGTGTCACGCTATATCCAATTTGTTCTTCTTCTATATTTTCTAATTTGAATATATTTATTTCGCTATAACCAATTGAAATATTTTCTGTACTTGTAATAAATTTTTTGAACTTTTCATTCTCCAACAACACATTCAAATTTGGTTTTTCACTACCATTAAATAGTTTACTAAAAATATTCATTTATCCTTCTTTTAAAGTTTATGCTTCTTTTTACATTCTTGTTGTCCAAACTGAAGGTTAACTCATATATACACATCATCCTCATCAAACTAATTTTGGGTATATATACGAAGCTTTGTTTCACATTCTTGTTTCCCAAATGTAATAAATAAAGATTGTAAACCTTTCTTTCCAAAAAAAAACAAAGTGGAGTGGCCTAAACTCATTTATACTAGGAAGAACTGAAAAACACTTTTCAAAACTAAAAACTACCTTCCTAAAACCTAAAAACACTTTTCAAAAACGAAAAAACACTTTTCAAAACTGAAAACATACTTTCAAAACTGAAAACATACTTTTAAAAATGAAAAAACACTTTTCAAAAATGCACAAGGACTATTAACGCATGGTAAAATGTAATTAACGAATGGTAAAGTGTCATTAACGAATGGCGAAACTCTATTAACGCATGGTAAAATGTAATTAACGAATGGTAAAATGTAATTAACGAATGGTAAAGTGTCATTAACGAATGGCGAAACTCTATTAACGCATGGTAAAATGTAATTAACGAATGGTAAAGTGTCATTAACGAATGGCGAAACTCTATTAACGCATGGTAAAATGTAATTAACGAATGGTAAAGTGTCATTAACGTATAGTAAACTTTCATTAACACATGGTAAAACTCTATTAACGCATGGTAAAATCCTATTAACGCATGGCGAAACACTTTTTTTCAGACGTCACGGGATTTTGATTAAATTCAATTCTATAATTATTTCACTAAATTGTATAAATTTACATAACCGCTTTTCACTTACATTTGTCCACATTCAAGAAATTATACCTTATGAATCTGACCACTACGCTGCAATCCAAAATCATATTGGTAGTTCTACTCTTCAGTTCATCGATTGCTTTTTCGCAAAACGAAATATATGAAGCCAAAAAAGACAGTGTTCCTTACGTGACTTTGTACGATTTATTTAAAAAGAAAGAAAACAGAGACCAAGAGGAAGAAGATTCTAAATCCAACTTTATTATTTTACCTACCATTGGTTTGCAACCCGCAAGTGGCTTCACAGGCGGATTTATAAGTCAATACAGTTTCAAGAAAAACGAAACCGATAGAGTTTCCTTAATTGCCGGTGGAGCTTCCTACAGTACGAAAAAACAAATTTTGACCTACGTCAAAAACAATATGTATCTCCAAGAAAACAAATACTTTTTCAGTGGCGATTACAGGTATTATGTATTTTCCCAATCTAATTTTGGCTTGAGCACAGACATTATTCCGTATGGCGATGACTTCGATAATTTTTCAATCGACGACCTCGAGCAACCGATGAAATACAATTATTTTAAATTTCACCAAACCGCTTCCATTCGTGTCCTGCCTTCTATCTATGTAGGAGCCGGAATTCACATTGACGATTACAGCAAGATTGATGATGAATTTTATAAGGACAACAATCAGCAATCGAGTTTTCATTACGACTATTCGCAAAAATACGGGTACAACGACAAGCATTATACGGTTGCCGGTGGGAGTTTGAATTTAAGCTACGATTCGAGAGACAATTTGATTAACACCAACCGAGGATTATTCGTGAATTTGAATTACAGATTCAACCCCAAATACAAAGAAAGTCAACAACAAAGCACCACTTTATCGCTTGACGCTCGCTATTTTATTCCGTTGAGTAAATCAAACAAGCAACACGTTTTGGGATTTTGGACCTACGGACAATTTTTAACAAGCGGAACATTGCCTTACTTGAATTTACCCTCTCTAGGTTGGGACGCCAATAGCCGAAGCGGAAAAGGCTACACTCAAGGATTATTTCGCGGTGCCGAATTAATCACCTTTGAAACCGAATACCGTTTTCCAATTACTAAAAACCAACTGATCAGCGGAACATTTTTCGTGAATGCTACAACCGCAAGCGATGTTGACGGCACTGTTGCGTTATTTGATACATTTCAACCTGCAGCAGGTGTTGGACTTCGTATTTTGCTTGACAAAAAAACCTTGACCAACTTCCTAGTGAATTTTGGTTTAGGTCGCGATTCAAAAACATTCTACTTCAATGACGGCGAAGGATTTTAAGTTACCAAGCAATCGGATTGTAATCTTTTAAGAATTTTCCGCTCCAATGTTTCCCAGAATTGATGCCGTCAAACAACGGGTCCATCACTCTTGCCGCTCCATCAACAATGTCAAGTGGCGGCTGAAAATCTTGTTCTTCTTGTTTGCGTTTTGCCATCGCCGCCGGGTCTTCATCAGTCACCCAACCGGTATCAACCGCGTTCATAAAGATGCCGTCTTTCGCCAAAGTTCCCGCGGCAGTATGGGTCAACATGTTCAAAGCAGCTTTCGCCATATTGGTATGAGGATGGCGGTCTTCCTTAAAATCCTTATAAAATTTCCCTTCCATCGCCGAAACATTGATAATGTGCTTTTTGCCCGTCTTGTCTTTCTTCATCACTTCTGAAAGTCGGTTGCACAACACAAAAGGAGCCACTGAGTTGACCAATTGCACTTCAATCATTTCGGTGGTTTCTATTTCGCCGAGTTTCAATCGCCAACTATTGGTCTTCCGCAAATCGACTTGTTGCAAATCAGCGTCCAATTCACCTTCGGGAAAAACTTCAGTCGAAACCAATCCTTTGTCAAACGAATACGGAATCTGCGATAATTTGGCGGAAGCCCTCAAACCAATTCCGGGTTCGGGACCGTGCCAAGTAACCGGCATATTTTGGTTGGACGAAGCACCAAGGGTGAGTGCTTTCAATTCTTCCAAACAATTCAAATGGTCGTTCAGCAAACCTTGCACATCCTTATTAAATTCAGAAATAGGTAATTCTTCATTTCGCATTAGATGCGAATAAAACCCAGAAGGACGTCTTACGGTTTGTGCCGCATTGTTGATTAAAATATCCAATCGACCGTATTTTTGTTCGATGAAATTACAGAAAATCTCCACACTCGGAATGTGTCGCAAATCCAGTCCGTGAATCTTCAAGCGATGTCCCCAATCCTTAAAATCTTCTTCTTTTGCAAACCGAATTGCCGAATCGGCAGGAAAACGAGTCGTTGCCACAACCGTCGCCCCACCTCGAAGCAACATCAAAGTAATGTGATAACCAATTTTCAAACGAGAACCTGTAATCACGGCCACTTGCCCGCTTACATCAGCGGTTTGAAATCGTTTTGCATAATTGAAATCTCCACAATCGGTACACATTGAATCATAGAAATGATGCATCTTTGTGAATTTAGTTTTGCAAACGTAACAGATTTTAGGGATTTTCAATTCCAACACTTCTTTCTCCAAAAGTAAATTGGAAGCCAATAATTTTGGAGCCACAAAAACACTTGCTTCACGAGCGGAACGAATTCCGGTTTCTTTTCTCGCCACTCTATCTCTAGTTTCTTCTTTCTTTTTGGCCAGTGCTTTAGCATCTTTTTTTCTACGTGAAAATTCTTCGCGGTCGGGTCTAGAAAATTGTCCTGCTGCTTTAATTAATGCGGTTCTTTGTTCTTTTGGAATTTCAAATATTTGCGAAGTTTCAGCATTTAATTGTTCTAAAACAGCGATGCATTTGTTGATTTCTTCGGCAGAAAGGATGTTACTTGTAGGCATTTCTTCGTTCATTCGTATAAAGTTGAAAATGCTTTTGGTGCAGATTCTCAAGCGGCAAAGATAGATTTTTAATACTGTAAATTAAGAAGGAGATTTTACACAGATTTTACAGATTAAAAGGTCTTAGAAATGTTAGTGCTAAATAAATTTCGCAGATTATCATAGTACTTTGTATCTTCGCCCGACTCTATAAATTATGCAACACTTATTTAAATCCTATTTAAAATTCATTTGGAATTCCACCAATGCTCACGGAGTGCATTCGCCGTTTGTATTTGATTTGGTTCGCAATTGCTTTTACGACAAGACAAATTATCCCGAATATCAGATTTTGGATAACTATAGAAATTCGCTTTTGCAAAACAAAAACACCATTGAAGTTACCGATTTTGGTGCAGGTTCACGGGTTTTTAAATCGAATACACGAGCCATTAATCAAATTGCAAAGAATGCTGGAATTTCGCCAGAAAGAGCCAAATTACTTTTTAGAATTGTGTATTATTTCCAACCAAAAAGTATTCTAGAAATCGGCACTTCTTTAGGATTAGCCACTTCTGCCCTAGCCTTGAATAATTTTTCAGAAGTAACTACCTTAGAAGGTTGTCCCGAAACCATGAAACAATGCCAGTTGCAATTGCAAAAATGCAACATCCATAATGTAACGGGAATTACGGGTGAATTTTCAAAACAACTCAAAACTTACAATTTACAACCAACAACCTACAACCTCATCTACTTCGACGGCAATCATTCCAAAAAGGCAACTTTAGAATACTTCGAATTATTATTACCAACAATTGATAACGAAACCGTTTGGATTTTTGATGACATACATTGGTCACAAGAAATGGAGGAAGCTTGGGAAATCATAAAAAAACACCCCAAAGTAACGGTCACGATAGACACATTTCAGTGGGGTATTGTTTTTTTTAGGAGCGAACAAGTCAAAGAAGACTTCATTGTTCGAACTGATAAATCGTTCTTTTTAGATAACGTCTTAGGGGTTAAAAACCTGTGGGGTTTGTTGCACTAAAACTGTTTTCCAATTAAAATTATTTTTTATTTAGCTTATTAAATTCTTTAAACATTTCTAATAAGTTCATTACAGAATTCACTAAATCATTTGTTTCAAGCAATAAAGCAAAGTACAATTTACTATTTTTTGGACTCGTTTCGGTGGTTCTGATTCGGTTTATTTGCTTTGAAATCAATTCAGAAACGGTGTCTAAAAGCGCTTGTTTGTCTTTTAAAATCAAGTCGATTTTATTGAACTCTTCATTTTTAAAACTGTCTTCTAGCATTTGCAACAAGAGTTGTAACTGTTGATCAATCGTTTTTAGATCACGAATTTGATTGAACTTTAAAGGCTTGTGGTTATTATTGACATGCGAATAACTATTCCCAGTTATAAAATCAATCGACTGCACCATGTCTTGCAAATACCCTAAAATCAAGATATAAAATTTACTCGCTTCTACAGAATTCTCATCCAAATTTTTAATCAGATAAAAGACATTGCTTTTCAGTTCGTCTACTTCTTTTTCTAACTTCTTTTGGTCTTTTTTATTCTGTTTAAGTTTTGCTAAGTCTTGTAAACTTAAATTGTCAATCAAATTAGAATACAAAGTACTCGTTCTTCGGAAAACCTTTGCAATTTGAGCTGAACTCTCGGTAATCATTTCGTTTACAGTACCAATATCTTCCTTGCGTAAACTCTTGATTTCTGCTTCGATTTTCACTTTCGCTTTGTGCTTTCTAGAACTTCGGTACAACATAATTCCTAACATCAATAATAAACCTACGAATGCGAATACTTCACCCACTTTTAGAATATAAGCCATTACGAAAGCCATCAAGAAAGCAACGATTGCAGTAAAAAACCATCCCCCAATTACGTTGAAAACTCCTGCAATCCTGTAAACGGCACTTTCTCTGTCCCAAGCTCTATCGGCAAAAGAGGTACCCATTGCAACCATAAATGTTACATACGTTGTTGACAATGGCAACTTCATAGATGTTCCAATTGCAATCAAAATACTCGCCACCATCAAGTTTACCGAAGCTCTAACCATATCAAAAGCGGGCTCATCTTCTGATTTCTTGGTTGATTTTTCAACATTTTTGAAACGATTATCAATTTTAATCTGTAGTTTTTTTGGCAAAAAATAGTTGATTCCTTCCCCTACATACACGCCAAATCTCACAATACCTCTCGAAGCGGTATTGGGTGAAAATTTTTCGACTCCTTCACCTTGCCGTGATAAATTTACCCCAGTTTCAATAACACTTCTTGCTTTTTTAGAAGTCCAAAGTGTGATTACCATTACTACACCAGCGAATAGCAAGAAGTAAAATGGAGCAACAATATCATCATTTGCTAGAGCTCCCATCATAAAATCATCGCCTGAAATTCCGCTACCTTGAAAAATTTCGTACGAATTAAATGCTGCGATAGGAACTCCAATAAAATTCACTAAATCATTTCCAGCAAATGCCAATGCCAACGCGAACGTTCCGATGATGATGATAACACGTAAAATATTAATTTTGAAATAGCTGATAAGCAATTGCGAAAGTGCTGTGAAAATAACAAAATTAACACCTATAATCATAAATTGATGCGAGCTAATCCATTCTGATTGTTCTTTTGATATGAATGAAACCCCTTTTAATCCCTTAATTAATATAAAAAATGTAATCGCTGTAATAGCAATTCCTCCAAAGATAGCACCAAAATATTTTAGCTTTTTCTCGTAATGGAACGTGAATATCAGTCGGGAAATATATTGTACGAGGCTACCTATGGAGAACGATAAAACGACCGAAAGTAGAATACTGTAGACAATCGCAGAAGCTTTCTTGGTATTGATGTAAGCTCCTAATGTGTCAAATGAATCGTCTGCAACGTATATTTTATAAAGAGCTAAACATACGGCAGCTCCCAATAATTCGAAGATAATTGAAACTGTAGTTGAAGTAGGCAACCCTAAAGAGTTGAAAACGTCGAGCAGTAAAATATCAGAAATCATCACCGCTAAAAAGATAATCATGACGTCATTAAAGCTAAACATACTTGGTACAAAGATACCACTTCGCGCAATTTCCATCATTCCACTAGAAAACATGGCGCCAACTAAAACCCCAAGACTTGCAACAATCATAGTAGTTTTAAATGAAACCGCCTTAGAACCTATCGCAGAATTCAGAAAGTTTACTGCGTCATTACTTACTCCAACTACTAAATCTATAACAGCTAGAACGCCTAACACAATCAACATTATTACGTAAATCTGATCCATTTTTCTACTGGTTTTAATTTTGTACAAAAGTCCTTTAAGAATTTTGCCTGCATGTTAAGTTAATGTTATTAAAAGTTAAAGGTAAATGATCAGCACTGATATTTACTAAGTGATTACAAAAAAAAAAGCCGCCCAAAATTGGACGGCTATTTTAACCTTTTATAAAATGTTCAACTACTCTTTTGCTTCCGCATTTTCATCTGCTTTCGCTCCCATTCGTTCCCATTTAAATTTAGGGCCAAATTTGAATTTAATTTCAGCAATTTTACCATTGTCATGCGAACTCAAACCTTCTTTTTCAACCGTATTTTTTCTAGAATCTAGCGCTTCATACAAAGCTTTGATTTCATCAAAATCTTCTCTTGAATAAGAATCTTTGTTTTTTTCAAATTCATTATAGAAATCATTGTACACTTTCAAGATGTTGTCTTTGTTAACCCATGAAAAATCCATACTATCACCAGCCATTATTCCGTCACCAAAATAAGAATTTCGGATTACCGTCTTTCTATCTGCAGGTTTTGGAGCGCTCGCCTCCACTTTCATTTTGAATTCAGTGTATTTCACTGAAGCTTTCTCCATACGGTCTTGTGCATTCGTCTGATTTTGCATGTTAGCAACAGCCATATCAGCTTCATTCATTCGTTCATTATAACCCGCTTCAATAGCTTGCCAATTTGCCAAAGCTTCTGCTTCAGTAACATTGTTTACTGAATCTACGTATTTTTCATAACGATCAAATGATTGTTCTGCCATTTTTTCATTTTCACTCTTACATGATGTAAAAGACGCTGCAATAACTGCAACTCCTAATAATAATTGTACTTTTTTCATAGTTTAGTTGATTTTAATAATTCGTTGTAAAACTAATAATTAAAATAATACTGTATTAATTTTAGTTAATATTTTATGATTAATTTAGTATTTAGTCCTTTATATTGAATAAATATTGATATCTTGTAACCCAAATCAAAAATTGTATAATGTTTTCTAAATTGAAATTATATATTAAAATGTAACTTTATGCAAAATTTCAAATTCAAAAAAATGAAAGTCTATACTAAAACTGGAGACAAAGGAACCACGGCACTTTTTGGCGGAACGCGTGTTCCAAAGAATCACATTAGAATCGAAAGTTATGGAACGGTAGATGAATTAAATTCTCATATTGGTTTAATAAGAGACCAAGAAATCAATGTACTATATAAAACTGTCTTGGCAGAAATCCAAAATAAACTTTTCACCGTCGGTGCAATTTTGGCAACTCCTCCTGAAAAAGCAACATTGAAAAATGGAAATGAACGTTTAAACATTCCAAAAATAACTGAGAAAGAAATTGAATTTATGGAAAACGCCATTGATTCGATGGAGCAATCGCTGCCGCAAATGACACATTTTGTACTTCCAGGAGGTCACACAACCGTGTCATATTGTCATATCGCAAGATGCGTTTGTCGAAGAGCAGAACGAATGGCGGTACATTTAAACGAAATTGAACCCATAGATTTTTATGTATTGAAATACCTGAACCGACTTTCTGACTACCTTTTTGTATTGGCACGGAAGTTGTCCCAAGACTTAAACGCTGAAGAAGTGCAATGGATTCCCGAAAAATTTTAACTATAAAAATGCGGGCTTTTTTATCCTGAAAATTCTCTAGCGAAACAGAAAACAAAAAAACGTTCTTAACTTTTCTAAAATAAACACAATTTTACTTGACTATTTCAGTAAAAAATTTATTTTTGCATAAAATTATAAAATTTATACCAGATGTATTGGACATTAGAATTGGCATCCTATTTAAGTGACGCACCGTGGCCTGCTACCAAAGATGAACTTATTGACTATGCTATCAGAGCTGGTGCACCTTTAGAAGTGGTAGAAAACCTTCAATCTATTGAAGATGAAGGCGAAATCTACGAATCGATGGAAGAAATTTGGCCAGATTATCCTACGGACGAAGATTATCTTTGGAACGAGGATGAATATTAAAAATAAATCAATGAAAAGTCTCATGCGAGACTTTTTTTTTGTTTGAATAACGAATTGAATAATAGAATTATATAATATGAGCTTCATAAACAGCATTCTTAAAGCCTTTGTCGGTGATAAATCTGAGAAAGACGTAAAGGCATTACAGCCTTACTTAACTAAAATTAAAACATTTGAGGCTTCGTTGTCTTCATTATCTCACGATGAACTAAGGGCAAAGACCGCTGAATTTAAAAAGCGAATACAAGAAGCGCGTCAAGAAAAAGACGATAAAATTGCTGCACTTAAACTTGAAGTAGAGCAAAAAGTTGACATTGACGAAAGAGAAGATATTTATGTCCAAATTGATGCTTTAGAAAAAGAAGCATACGATATTTCAGAAAAAACACTTTTAGACATTTTGCCTGAAGCTTTTGCAGTGGTAAAAGAAACAGCAAAAAGATTCAAAGACAATTCTGTAGTTCGCGTAAAAGCAAATCAAAACGATTTGAAATTTTCTGCACAAAAAGAATACATTACCATAGAAGGTGATGAAGCACTTTGGTCAAATACTTGGTCAGCTGCCGGAAAATTGATTACGTGGGACATGATTCACTATGATGTTCAGTTAATTGGTGGAATGGTTTTACACCAAGGTAAAGTTGCCGAAATGCAAACAGGGGAAGGAAAAACTTTGGTTGCAACCTTACCGCTTTACTTAAATGCCTTAACCGGAAACGGAGTGCATTTAGTAACCGTAAATGATTACTTAGCAAAACGTGATAGTGCTTGGAAAGCGCCACTTTTTGAATTCCATGGAATGTCAGTTGATTGTATCGATTTACACCAACCAAATTCTGACGCCAGACGTGCAGCTTACAATGCAGATATCACTTACGGAACTAACAATGAATTTGGTTTTGATTATTTGAGAGATAACATGGCTCATTCGCCAACGGATTTAGTGCAAAGAAAACACAATTTCGCCATTGTCGATGAGGTCGATTCTGTATTGATTGACGATGCAAGAACGCCGTTGATTATCTCTGGTCCGGTTCCTCAAGGAGACCGACATGAATTCATGGAATTGAAACCGAAAATTGAAAATTTGGTAGCACTTCAACGTCAACTGGCAAATGGATTTTTGACAGAAGCTAAAAAATTAATCAAAGAAGGAAATACAAAGGATGGTGGTTTTCAATTATTGAGAGCTTATCGTGCAATGCCTAAAAATAAAGCATTAATTAAATTTTTAAGTGAAGAAGGAATCAAACAATTGCTTCAGAAAACTGAAAATCATTATATGCAAGACAACAACCGCGAAATGCCGAAAGTGGATGATGCGTTGTACTATGTCATTGAAGAAAAGAACAATCAAGTTGAGTTGTCAGACAACGGTATCAAATCGTTATCTACAAATGAAGATGCTGATTTCTTTATCTTACCAGATATCGGAACTGAAATTGCCCGAATTGAAAAAATGAAATTGGCAATTGATGCAGAAGCGGAAGAGAAAGAAAAACTATTCCAAGATTTCGGTATTAAAAGCGAAAGAATCCACACATTAACGCAATTGTTAAAGGCCTATTCTCTTTTTGAAAAAGACGTAGAATACGTTATCATGGACAACAAAATTATGATTGTTGATGAGCAAACGGGTCGTATCATGGACGGTCGTCGTTATTCTGACGGTTTACACCAAGCAATTGAAGCCAAAGAAAATGTAAAAATTGAAGCGGCTACTCAAACTTTTGCAACGGTAACATTGCAAAATTATTTTAGAATGTACAACAAACTTGCAGGTATGACGGGAACAGCCGTAACTGAAGCAGGTGAATTGTGGGAAATATATAAATTAGACGTTGTTGAAATTCCGACAAATCGTCCGATGGCACGTAACGATAAAGAAGATTTGATTTACCGTTCGGTTCGCGAAAAATTCAACGCAGTAATTGAAGACGTTGCTGATTTATCAAAAGCAGGACGTCCAGTATTAATTGGAACAACTTCTGTTGAAATCTCTGAATTATTAAGCCGAATGTTGAAAATGAGAAACGTTCCTCACAACGTTTTGAATGCCAAAATGCATAAGCAAGAAGCGCAAATTGTTGAAGATGCTGGAAAACCAGGAGTTGTAACGATTGCAACAAATATGGCGGGTCGTGGAACCGATATTAAATTATCTCCAGAAGTTAAAGCAGCGGGTGGTTTAGCAATTATTGGTACTGAACGTCATGATTCTCGTCGAGTAGACCGTCAGTTAAGAGGTCGGGCAGGTCGTCAAGGAGATGTGGGAAGCTCACAATTTTATGTTTCGCTTGAAGATAATTTAATGCGACTTTTTGGTTCAGAACGAGTTGCGAAAGTAATGGATAGAATGGGATTGAAAGAAGGTGAAGTGATTCAGCATTCTATGATGACCAAATCTATTGAAAGAGCCCAGAAAAAAGTAGAGGAAAACAACTTTGGTGTTCGTAAACGTTTATTGGAATACGATGATGTGATGAATGCACAACGTGAAGTAGTTTACAAACGCCGTCGTCACGCTTTGCATGGTGAACGTTTGAAAGTGGATATTGCCAACATGATTTACGATACTTGTGAATTAGTTGCAACTTCAAATAAAGAAGTAAATGATTTCAAAAATTTTGAATTTGAATTAATTCGATATTTCTCAATTACAAGTCCAATTTCTGAAGGTGAATTCAATAAGCTTACGCCAATTGAAATCTCTGGAAAAATTTACAAATCAGCATTAGAGTATTACACGGAAAAAACAGACCGAAGTGCTCGAGAAGCGTTGCCGATTATCAAAAATGTTTTTGAAAACGAAAACAATCAATTTGAACGAATTGTAGTTCCTTTTACAGATGGAATCAAATCGCTAAATGTGGTTACGGATTTGAAAAAAGCATACGATAGTGAAGGGAAACAATTAGTTGCTGATTTTGAAAAAAACATCACTTTGGCAATTGTGGATGAAGCTTGGAAAAAGCATTTACGTAAAATGGATGAGTTGAAACAATCGGTTCAATTAGCCGTTCACGAACAAAAAGACCCATTGCTGATTTACAAATTTGAAGCATTCAAATTGTTTAGCTCTATGTTGAATGGTGTAAATAAAGAAGTAGTTTCGTTCTTGTTCAAAGGAGATTTACCGCAACAAAACACGGCAACTATTCAAGAAGCTCCAGAAGTTCTTCGTCAGAAAGAAGACTACACAACTTCAAAAGACGAAATAATGAATAGTGACCAAGCTGCTGCTGAAAATCGCGAAGCAGGTCAAACGCAACAACGTCAAGTTACGGAAACGATTAAGCGCGACATGCCCAAAATCAACCGGAACGACAATGTTACCATCAAACACATGATTAGTGGAAAAACGGAAACTATGAAATACAAAAAAGCCGAATCACTTTTAGCTAGTGGTGAATGGGTTATTGTAAACGAATAACTTCCTTCGAAATCTAAATACAAAATCCTCAAACTACTGCAGTTTGAGGATTTTTTTTTGGGCGTGACCTACCCATTTTTTATTTAAAATCTGTTTTCTGACGTAAAAAAATTTCAAATTTCATTAAGTTTTGGCGGGAGGGTTGGGCTGTTCGTTCCCGCTTTTTTAATCCCTTTTTAAAAAAAATGGTATAAAAAAGAGCTACTCTTCCATCCTTCACGCGTAGTGAAAGGTATTAAGGATTTAAAATTTTCAATTGCAATTTTCATTTTGAATGCTAGTATTTAAAAAAATAATCATTTTCAACGCTCATAACTTTTCATAAGTTATTGAAATTCGGTTTTCTCTATAAGTCATAAACCGAATTATCTGTTTATCTTTGTCACAGTTTAACTTTTACACAAAAAATGAAACCTAACACACAACAATTAATCGATTTTAGCACGCAAGTAAGAAGAGATATTCTTCGTATGGTTCACGCCGTAAATTCAGGTCATCCGGGAGGTTCTCTAGGTTGTACAGAATTTTTTGTAGCCTTGTACCAAAATATTATGGACCGAAAAGAAGGTTTTGATATGGATGGATTGGACGAAGATTTATTTTTTCTTTCAAATGGACATATTTCGCCAGTTTTCTACAGTGTTTTAGCACGAAGCGGCTACTTTCCCGTAGCTGAATTAGCAACTTTCCGCCTTATCAATTCACGTTTACAAGGACACCCCACAACACATGAAGGTTTACCTGGAATCCGAATTGCTTCTGGCTCACTGGGACAAGGTTTATCGGTTTCAATTGGTGCGGCTCAAGCCAAAAAATTGAATAACGACAAGCATCTGATTTATACATTAATGGGTGACGGTGAATTGCAAGAAGGTCAAAACTGGGAAGCCATCATGTATGCTTCTGCAAAAAAAGTAGACAATTTAATCGCCACTGTTGATTTAAATGGAAAACAAATTGACGGTACAACTGACGAAGTTTTACCAATGGGAAGCATTCGTGCTAAATTTGAAGCTTTTGGATGGGATGTTCTTGACGTTGAGAAAGGAAACGACATTGAAGCAATAATTGCAGGATTGAACGAAGCAAAATCGTTAACAGGAAAAGGAAAACCTGTTTGTATTTTATTACATACCGAAATGGGTAACGGAGTAGATTTCATGATGCATACACACGCTTGGCACGGAAAAGCGCCGAATGACGAGCAATTAGCTAAAGCATTTGAACAAAACCTAGCAACTTTAGGAGATTATTAATTTAGATAAAAGTAGTAAGAATTAAGTATTAAGACTTTTAAAAAAGAATTCATGAAAAAATATACAAATACAGGAAATAAAGATACCCGTTCCGGTTTTGGAGCTGGATTAACTGAGTTAGGTCAAAATAACGAAAATGTAGTCGCACTTTGTGCCGATTTAATTGGTTCATTAAAAATGGACGATTTTAAGAAAAATCATCCAGAGCGTTTTTTCCAGATTGGAATTGCAGAAGCAAACATGATTGGAATTGCCGCAGGATTAACTATCGGTGGAAAAATTCCTTTCACAGGAACTTTTGCCAACTTTTCAACGGGAAGAGTTTACGACCAAATTCGTCAATCTGTCGCGTATTCCGATAAAAATGTAAAAATCTGTGCTTCACACGCAGGTTTGACTTTAGGAGAAGATGGAGCAACACACCAGATATTAGAAGACATTGGTTTGATGAAAATGTTGCCAGGAATGACTGTAATCAACACTTGCGATTACAACCAAACAAAAGCCGCAACAATGGCAATTGCTGATTTTCATGGTCCTGTTTACTTGCGTTTTGGACGTCCATCTGTTCCAAATTTCACACCTGAAAACGGGAAATTCGAAATTGGAAAAGCTGTTTTATTAAACGAAGGTTCAGACGTAACTATAGTAGCAACTGGACATTTAGTTTGGGAAGCATTAGTTGCTGCAGAAGCTTTAGAAGCAAAAGGTATTTCAGCCGAAGTGATAAACATTCACACTATAAAACCTTTGGACGAAGAAGCCATATTAGCCTCTTTAGCCAAAACTAAATGTGTAGTTACTGCGGAAGAGCATAATATTATGGGAGGACTAGGCGAAAGCGTTGCTAGAGTTTTATCCTTAAATAATCCTGCACCTCAGGAATTTGTTGCCGTAAATGATAGTTTTGGTGAATCTGGAACTCCAAACCAATTGATGGAAAAATATGGTTTGACCAATCAAGCTATTGTTGAAGCAGTTGAAAAAGTAATGAAGAGAAAATAATATTTTCCCAATTAAGCATAAAAAAAATCCAATTCGAAAATGAATTGGATTTTTTTTATTTAGTGTAATTTGAACTTTATTGACAGTTTGGATCCAAATGTTTTTTTAAAGTTCCTCCTACACAAGTTGGAATATTTGCAAATTCATAAGGCAAACCTGTGGCCGGATTTTTTACTTCTAAAATCGTTCTTACGTTATCATTATCATCATCATTGTCTAAAAAATCAGGAATATTATCTCCGTCAGTGTCGACAGAAAACAAATCTTCCACTCCTGTTCCATTTTCATATTTTGATAAAACAGTATCACTATCATGATCACGTTCACGAACACTATGCAATCGGACAGTAAATGCTATTGGTGAATAAGAAGGAATACTAGAACTGAAAGTATTGTAATATCCTAAACCCGAGGGCAGAAACACGACACCAACTCCAGAATTATTATACGATACTTGCCCATCAGGACCTGTTACAAATGGTGGTACTGCAGCATTCAAAAGTGGCGTAAATTGTCGGAAGCCAGAAATTAACGCTGTCTCGTCGTTGGAAGTTTTCGGAAAAGTAGACCAAAAAGGTTGATTACTAATATCAAATTGCTCACTATCCGTCAACCTCCAGCCTCTATAACTCACATAAGTAGAATCAAATCGAGTTGTAGAAGCTCCACCACCGTCATTAATTATAAAATAATACATCTTATAATCAACGGGATCACTAATACGGCCGTCAACTAAATAGGAGGTACGAGTATCGTTTTTTACCATTTTAAACTGCAATGGAAACTCCGTATTGTCCCAAATAGAAACTTTCCCTTCTACATTTCCTACAATAAAAGTATCAATTTTTACATCGGTCAATCCACCTTCTTCTATTACAGAAAAGGAATGTGTTTTAAGATAAGATTCGATAGAATCAAGATCAGTTGGGTATTGAACCGTGTAATCTCTAGGAGGCGTTGTTTTTTTACTATCGTCATTACTACATGAAAATAAAACGACGCTTATTAAAGGTAAAATAAAATAAAACTTAACTTTGTTCATTATTGTCAGAAATTTCGTCGCAAGATACAATATTGATTTATTTTTGAATCAAAAATTAACGCTGATTTTACAAAACAAATGAGAATTGACAAATATTTATGGTGCGTGAGGTACTACAAAACAAGAAACATGGTAACTGAAGCTTGTAAGAAAAATCATGTTACCGTTAACGGACAAGTAGCGAAACCTTCAAAGGAGGTTTTTGCCACTGATAAGATTACTTTTCGCAAAGATCAAATAATCCGAAAAATTACTGTTTTAGACATTCCAGATAATCGTGTTGGAGCCAAGTTAGTGGATATGTATCGCAAGGATGATACGCCAATTGAGTCGTTTGAACATTTAGAATTATTGAATTTAGCCAAGGAACATTACCGCAAAAATGGCGAAGGTCGACCAACTAAAAAGGACCGTCGGGATATCGACGGTTATACAACTGATTTTGATACAGAAGAGGATTAAACCAATAATTGTTTAAATTTACACTCAAATAAAATTTGATATGAGTCAAAATACCATTTTAAATCATCAAGAAATAGCACATAAAACAAAGCGAATTGCTTTTCAAATTTATGAAACATTCGTAGATGAGGAGGAAATCGTTATTGCTGGAATTGCAGAAAATGGCTACCTTTTTGCAAAAAAAATTTCAGAAGCATTACAATCCATAGCTCCAATAAAAGTGTTATTATGCGAGGTTTTTATTGACAAACAAAATCCCACAAACCTGATTACAACTTCTTTACCATCAGAAGAATATAAAAACAAAGGTTTAATTTTAGTGGATGATGTATTGAACTCAGGAACCACCTTAGTTTATGGCGTTCGGTATTTTTTAGATGTTCCCCTAATAAAGTTTAAAACAGCGGTTTTAGTGGATCGAAATCACAAAAAATATCCAGTAAAAGCAGATTTTAAAGGTATTTCACTTTCTACTTCCCTGTTTGAACACGTAAATGTAGTTTTTGAAAAAGACAATAACCACGCTTACTTAAGCTAGTCTATTTATAATTTCAGTGGCAATTTCTTCCTTTGTTTTATCATTTACTAATATTTTCAACAAAGCTTGATTATAGAAGTAACTTCTGTCAAAAAGATGCTTGGCAATAAATTCTTTAAATTCCGCGTCCGTCAGATTAGCAATTAGAGGTCGGTTTTTACGTTCTAAAAATAATCTGGAGAACAAAGTGTCAATTGATGCGTTGAGATACACAGAAGCTGTATTTTGACCCGATAACAGTAAATGATTATTTGCGTAACAAGGTGTTCCGCCGCCTAAACTCAAAACAAAACTTTCTTCATTCAGAATTAGTTCGTTAAATATTTCGTGTTCTATTTTACGAAAGTAAATCTCTCCTTTCTTCAAAAAAATTTCAGAAATTGACAATTGAAGACGGTTTTCAATCACTTGATCCAAATCAAAGAATGGAAAATGCAATCGTTCCGCTATCATTTTACCAATAACTGATTTACCCGAACCCATATAACCCAGTACCAAAATCTTTTTCATAAAAATAAAGTCTTAAATAACAATACGTTAAGTTTAAATGCAAAAAAAAGACAAATTTAAAGCAAAAATGCTTTGAAAAATAAATAATAACACCTTATATTTGCACCCGCATTCAAGGAAACAAAATGACTCGATAGCTCAGTTGGTAGAGCACATCACTTTTAATGATGGGGTCCTGGGTTCGAGCCCCAGTCGGGTCACAAAATGACTTAGTTTTCTTGAATGCATCGACTCGATAGCTCAGTTGGTAGAGCACATCACTTTTAATGATGGGGTCCTGGGTTCGAGCCCCAGTCGGGTCACAAAAGGTCGTTCGTTTTTCGAATGACCTTTCTTTTTTTAGGCCACGTGGAGAAACGGTAGACTTGCCAGCTTGAGGGGCTGGTGCTCGAAAGGGCGTGTGGGTTCGAATCCCATCGTGGTCACATTTACAACAAAAAAAGAAGCGAAACACCTAGTAAAATAAGGGTTTCGCTTTTTTTTACTAAATAATATCCCGACAATATCCCGACGGCATACATAGTATTTACAACTTATTCCAACGCATTTTTAGTTTGCTTTCTCATAAGTATAAACAACAGCTCCTGCTTCATATTCTGAAGTATAAGAATCTACTCCATCAGATTCAAATTCATAAATGATTTCTAAATCTAATTTTGAAGAAGTAAGTGTTTTTACATTCGCTCTTCTTTCAAAAATTAAAACAGAACCATTCATTTGTTTGATTGTTAATAAATCTCCTGCTAAAGTATAAGTCCCGTTTTCTGTATATTGAATACAATTATCGTTACTGTCTTCGGAAGCATATTTAGTAACCTGAACACCGTTATCCAGAAACTCCGCAAAATCCAACTCCTTATTACAACTATATCCAGGAAATGAAACACCACCCGAAAGTATATCGGTTTGATGCCACAATCCTTTTATAGATGCATCAGAACTAATCTTGTTTCCTGAATCATCACTCGAGCAAGACATAAGTCCCGCAAACACAAACATAAGTACTACTTTTTTCATAAACTTAAAATTTAAATATTAATATATATTACCCAATGTGCAGGCTTGTTAACCTGTATTTCTTTTTATACCCAGCTTCTCTTCTAGTTCTGCAATTAACTTTTTTTGAAGTTCTACAGTATAACATTCTTTCCAATATAACTCTTTATAATTAATTCCATATTTTTCTTCTGGCTCATTTACATAAGTACGCCCTTCCATGCTTTTTAACATATTTCCTTTAACTGTTAAAAGCCATTCAACATTCAGGTCTGGGAAATTCTCAATAAGTATCACCAATTTATCACCGCCAATACCTTTTGAAATACTGTTTACATAACCATTTGAAACCTTTAATGTCCTTTCAAAAGTAGAAACATTTATATTCAAAAAGTTGATGAAAATCTTTATTCTTTCTTTCGTATCCATAATTATTCTTCAAATTTAAACTTACAATATGTCCTATTTGTAATCTAAAAGCACGAACAATTCAATTAAAAATATCTTCTAAAAAAACTTTTTACTTCTAAAAGCTTTTATTTTGTTTAAATATAACCTACTTTTGTTAAACAAAAAAAATCGCATGAACAGTTTCAAGAACGCATATAGTATTAAAGATTTAGAAAACATCTCTGGTATTAAAGCTCATACCATACGTATTTGGGAAAAAAGATATAACATTCTTGAACCTATGCGAACCGTCACCAACATTCGATATTATGATTTTTCAAGTATCCAAAGGTTGTTGAACATTACGCTGTTGCACAATCATGGTTATAAAATTTCAAAAATTTCTCAATACGATTCAGAAAATATACCAAATTTGGTCAAAGAAACCATTACAAACAAAACCTATAAAAATCACGCCATAACAGCTTTTAAGGTTGCGATGTTGGATTTTAATAGAGAGGCTTTCTATAAAGCATATGACCAACTACTGTCCGACAAATATTTTTCAAGCATATTTAGTGAAGTTTTTGTTCCTCTTTTAAATGAAATTGGATTGCTTTGGCAAACGGGTACAATAACTGCCGCTCACGAACACTTTATTGTCAATTTAATTAAACAAAAATTAGCAGTAGAACTAGAAAATGTGATGCAAACCACGGAAATAATTCATGAAAAAGTTTTTGTTCTTTTTTTACCCGCACAAGAAACGCATGATTTAGGTCTGAAATATTTAACGTATGAAATAGCTAAAAATGGATACCAAATCATTTACTTAGGTGAAAATATAGAAATTGATGATTTGAACAAAATTACGCAACAAATTGAATCACCAATCTTTTTGACCTATATCACAAACTATCCCAGTGCGGAAAATGTAAGTTTGTATCTCGAAAAAATGCAACAATCAGTATTGGACGCTAATACAAATGCTGAATTATGGATTACAGGTACCGCATTCAATAATTTACATACCGACAGCAATACAAATCAAACCAAAATTTTCCTTTCAATGGAACATATCATTAAATCATTGTAATTTAAATTAAATATGCCACAAGAAATTGCAATTATTGGTTCAGGATTTTCTTCTCTTTCAGCTGCTTGCTATTTGGCAAAAGCCGGAAACAGAGTTACGATTTATGAAAAAAACAGTACAATTGGTGGAAGAGCACGTCAATTAAAGAAACAAGGTTTTACGTTTGATATGGGACCGAGTTGGTACTGGATGCCTGATGTATTTGAGCGATTTTTTAATGATTTTGAGAAAAAAACTTCCGATTATTATGATTTAATAAAACTTTCGCCGGCTTACCGCGTTTATTACGGCATAAATGATTTTGTATCTATTGCTGATAATTTAGATGAAATCATCGCTACTTTTGAGTCTATTGAAAAAGGTAGTGGAGCAAAATTGGAGCAGTTTATGGCTAAGGCCAAAAGCAATTATGATATCGCAATTAAAGATTTAGTATATCGACCGGGAGTTTCACCTTTAGAGCTAATTACATTTGAAACTGCTAAAAAATTAGACCAATTTTTTAGTACTATTAGCAAAGATGTTCAACGTGAATTTAAAAATCAGCGATTAATTCATATTTTAGAATTTCCCGTTCTTTTTTTAGGTGCAAAACCCTCAAAAACTCCGTCGTTTTATAGTTTTATGAACTATGCTGACTTTGGTTTAGGCACTTGGCATCCTAAAAATGGAATGTTTGATGTCGTTCAAGCAATCGAAAATTTAGCATTAGGATTAGGGGTTACTTTCGAATTCAATGCTAATGTGAATAAAATTGTCGTTGAAAATGATAAAGCAGTTGCTTTAGTAGTGAATAATTCCAGAGTGGAAGCGGATGTAATTTTGAGTGGTGCTGATTACCATCATTCCGAAACTCTATTGGATGCTGAATATAGAATGTATTCTGAAAAATATTGGGAAAGTCGTGTTTTTGCCCCTTCTTCACTCCTGTTTTATGTAGGTTTTGACAGAAAGTTAGACAATATCTCACATCACGCCTTGTTTTTTGATGTTGATTTTGAACAACATGCAAGAGATATTTATGATGAACCAAAATGGCCGGAGGAACCTCTTTTTTATGCTAATTTTCCTTCAGTAACGGATTCAAGTGCTGCTCCAGAAGGAAATGAATCGGGGTTCTTTCTTATTCCTTTAGCTCCTGGAATTGAAGACCACCCAGCCTTGCGTGAGGAATATTTTGAAAAAATAATTAATCGTTTTGAAGTTTTAACACAACAGAAAATTAAAAATAACATTATATTTAAGGAATCATTTTGCAAGAATGATTTTGTTTCCGATTACAACTCTTACAAAGGGAATGCTTATGGAATGGCAAATACACTTCTTCAAACTGCGTTTTTACGACCAAAACTTAAAAGTAAAAAGGTTGAAAATTTATATTTTACAGGTCAGCTTACAGTTCCAGGACCGGGAGTTCCGCCCGCTTTGATTTCAGGGAAATTAGTTTCGGAATTAATTAAAAAAAATTAAACTATCTATGAAGTCCATTTTTGACACCGTTTCATCTGAATGCAGTCGGACCGTTACACGTTCGTACAGTACTTCATTTTCGTCTGCCGTAAAAATGTTAGCGCCAACAATTCGTCAAGATATTTATAATATTTACGGATTTGTTCGATTTGCTGATGAGATTGTAGATAGTTTTCACGATTATAACAAAGTGGCACTTTTTGAACGATTCGAAAATGATTTACATTTGGCTTTGAAAGAAAAAATCAGTTTAAATCCTATTTTAAACTCATTTCAACATACGGTTCATAAATACAACATCGATATAAATATGATTGACGCCTTTATGCACAGTATGCGACTCGATTTATACAAATCAGCGTACAAAACCACTGAAGAATACAATGCCTATATTTATGGTTCCGCAGATGTAGTAGGTTTAATGTGTTTAAAAGTTTTCGTGAAAGGCGACATGGAGAAATATGAAAGCCTGAAGTATTCCGCGATGAAATTAGGATCTGCATTTCAAAAAGTGAATTTTTTACGGGATTTAAAAGCAGATTACGAGGATTTAAATCGGACTTACTTTCCAAATACCGATTTGTCAAAATTAGATGAACATTCAAAAAACGCTATTATTGCAGAAATTGAAGCTGATTTTAAAGAAGCATTTACTGGAATCATTCATTTGCCTTTAGAGGCCAAATTTGGCGTCTATACCGCATATGTTTATTATAAAAAACTACTGACAAAATTAAAAAAAACGCCTTCAACGGAAATAAAAAATACGCGAATTCGTGTTTCAGATTATCAAAAATTGGGTTTGTTTGCCAAATGTTACTTCACCTATAAACTTAACATTATTTAAATTACCGTTATAAAATTATCAAAATGGGAATACATATTTTAGTTTTCTTTTTAACCTTTTTCTTTATGGAATTTATGGCTTGGTTCAGTCACAAATACATAATGCATGGTTTTTTGTGGAATCTTCATGCCGATCATCACAAAAAAGACCACGATTCTTGGTTTGAGCGAAATGATGCTTTTTTTATTATTTATGCCGTCATTAGTATTGGTTTTTTTCTATTATGGCAAAACGGAATTTTGGAAATTGGTTTGGCAATTGGTTTGGGTATTTTTGCTTACGGCCTTGCCTATTTTCTGGTTCATGACATTTTTATTCATCAACGTTTTAAATTGTTTCGAAAAGCTAATAATCGTTACGCAAAAGCGGTAAGACGAGCTCATAAAATGCACCATAAACATATTGGTAAAGGAGATGGAGAATGTTTTGGAATGCTTCTCGTCCCATTTAAATACTTCAAAAAATAAAGCAAAAAGCCTTTCGTAATTAACAACGAAAGGCTTTGATTTTGGTGATTCTATTTTGAATTCTTATTCTTTAAATTTTTTTAAAGTCACTATTGAAATGGAAATTATTGTTTTTTCGGCATCATTTCCTGCAAGGGTTTTAATTGCTCTAAATCTATTTTTGATTTCTGCAAAATCACTATTAAATGCATCATATCAGTTGGGGTCATTTCATTTCCTAAAATTCGAACTACAGCAAAACCTGTTTCCGCACTTTTTGCAAACACCACAATTTCGTCGACCTTCTCATCGGTTCCCAAGTAACTTACCGCAACACCTTGTTTTCCTGAGCCGTATTTCATCAGAAGATTATAATTTTCAGCATCTAAAATTTTTTGAACGGTTTCTTTTTCTGTTTCATAGACTGAATTGTTTCTTTCATGCAATTCAAAAGCTAAAATGTTCATTTTATCAAAAGACCTCAAGGCTCTTTGTTCCTCATCAGAAAGCAACTTCTTGTCGATGTTTAAAATAGATGGGGAAATATCCACACTAATGAAATTTGAATCTTCCGAATGGCTCACAAAATATTTTTGCAATGAAGGTTTTGAATTACAGTTTACCAATAATAAACAAGCGAAAGAAAGTAAAAAAATTTTGGTTTTCATTATTTCTTTCCTTTACCGCTTTTACTCAAAACGTCACCACCAGGTAAGTTCATTTTATCTGTTAAAACAGACAATTCATTCAAATCAAAATCTCCGGTAAGCGACATTAATACGGTTTCGTTATTTTTTCCGCTGTCTTCAATAAACATCAAGAGTTCTTTGATTTGCGTTTCCTTGGCTCCAGTTTTAACTAAAATTCGGATATTCTGAGTGCCATCTTTCACCCTCATCAATTCTTCCAAACCAGCAGTTACTAAATATTTTTCAGCAGTAGCTTTTAAATCCGCTTTATATTTGGGAACTGAAGTGGTAAAAACTTTTAAATTATTCAGCTTTTTTGTTAGTGCAATAAATTGTTGCGTTTCCTTATCATTAGCATCCATTTTTACATTTCCCATCATTTGGAACATTTTTTTGGTAACCAAAACAGAGGTTACATCGTCCAAACCATCAAATTTATCAAAAACAGATTGCTGTGCGAAAAACAAATTTGGCAACAAAACAAAGGCAATTAGTACTATTATTTTTTTCATGATTTCAGTATTTAGTTAAGTATGTGTATTAATAATTTACGTTAAATATTTTATTTCTTGTAATTTCAAATTCGTCAATATATTCGACACTTTCATAACCTGTGTTGACATGTTTTGAAAGCAATGACAACGCTTTTTGTGTTTCTAGGAAGGCTATTTCTGGGTCATCAAATGTTCCTAAATCATCTTGATTTGATGGGTAATAATTGGTATACATAAAAAAGCCAGCACCCATTGCTATTAAAAGCGATGCAGCAATTGAAATGCTAAGTCGCCGATTATTTCTGCGATTTCGAACATCATTCAGCACAAATTTCTTCTTGCTTTTAATTTGTTTCGCTTCTGCAAAAAAACCAAATATAGGCTTGTATTGTTGTAAATGTGACACCACGTTGTCTTGCGAAAAATAGATTTTCAAAATCTGTTCGTCTTCCTCATTTAAATTACCTTCAAAATATTTTTCTAGTAATTCTTCAATTTTACTTAATTCCATAGTTGTGTACTTTAAACATTGTTTCTCGAATAGTTTTTCTGGCTCTTGAAAGCGCAACCCGAATCGCGGTTTCGTTCATTTCTAATATGTCAGCTATTTTCTCAAAATCATACTGCTCGATATCCCGCATTTGTACAATTAATTTCTGCTGAACAGGCAATTTTTCAATAATTTTCTCGACCCAAAATAAACTATCGCTATCTTCAAGTTGGTTTTGCAAACTTGCACCTTCAGCTTTAAAGGCTGTTTGTTCAATTTTTAAAAGAGAAGCACGTTTACTCTTCAATTGGTCTAAACAATAATTCTTCGTCATCGTCATAGCAAAAGCTTCGACACTTTTGTATTGCTGTAAACTTTCTTTCTTATACCACAACCGCATCAGCATTTCTTGAGTCACATCTTCAGCTTCTTCAACGCTAATTAACAAACGACGTGCCAGTCGGAATACCTTGTCCTTGAAAGGTTGAATTAAAATTACAAATTCCGATTGATTCATAAAGGCTTTTTATATTAGAAAGACGAATGCAGATACTTTTTGTTACAAATGAACTGAAATTAAAACTAAAGTAGTTAAATTTACGTTTGTAATTTAAAGTAAAAGTATGAAATACAGTTATAAAATATTGATTTTAATGATTCTCGCCGCACTTACAATGTACAGTTGCGACGATATGGACGATTCGCTGAATGTTCCTAGAGAATTGGAGGTTCAGAATTTCATTTGGAAAGGATTGAATTTATATTATTTATGGCAAGAAGATTCCCCTGATTTAGCGGACAATCGTTTTGCAAATCAAGCTCAACTAAATGTGTTTTTATCAAATTACAACAATCCATTCACTTTATTTAATGAGTTAAAGGTGAATCCAAGTATTGACCGCTTCAGTGTTTTAGTAGAAGACTATGTTTATTTAGAAAATTTGTTTCAAGGCGTTACTAAAAATAACGGAATGGAATTCTCATTGCGATTTAAACCGGGAAGTCAAACAGAGCTTTATGGTATAGCCAATTACATTATTCCAAACTCCGATGCTTCGACTAAAAATGTCACTAGAGGAACTATTTTTTACGCAATTGACGGTCAGTCGCTTACTGCCGACAACTACCGAACTTTACTTTCATCAAATTCGTACATCATAAATTTAGCTGATTTTGATGATGGCGCGATTACTCCAAACGGGCAATCGGTAGAGTTGGTTAAAATGGAATTGACTGAAAATCCTGTTTTTTTGACGAAAGTCATTCAAACTGATAATGAGAAAGTGGGTTATATAATGTACAATGGTTTTACAGCAAATTATGATTTGGAATTAAACCAAGCGTTTGGAACCTTAAAAAACGAAGGTGTTACTGATTTAGTTTTGGATCTACGCTACAACGGTGGTGGTTCTGTTCTTACTGCAACACGCTTGGCTAGTATGATTACAGGACAATTCAACGGGCAGTTATTTGCAAAACAACAGTGGAATTCTAAAATTCAAAGCTATTTTGAAGAAAATAATCCTTCGCAATTAACGAACAATTTTATGAATTCTATTGGAAATACTACTATCAACAGTTTGAATTTGACACGAGTTTATATTTTAACAACCGGAGGAACAGCTTCCGCCAGTGAGCTTGTTATAAACGGATTGAAACCTTATATTAATGTAATCCAAATTGGCACAAAAACAATTGGTAAAAATGTAGGCTCAGTAACTTTGTATGATTCGCCAACATTCAATAAAAAAGATGTAAATCCGAGACATACGTATGCCATGCAACCTATTGTGATTAAAACGATAAATAAAGATGGTTTTGGCGAATATCAAGACGGATTAATTCCAACCGTTGAACAAGCTGAAAACCCATCGAATTTGGGTGTTTTAGGTAATGAAAGCGAGCCACTATTAAGTACAGCTTTGGGATTGATAACAGGTTCTGGTCGTTTTGTTCCCCAAGGTAATTTGCAATACGGCAAAGAATTTAAAACTTCTAAATCTATTCTTCGTTTTGGAAATGAAATGTATATTAACAATGATACTGAAATTATTTTGCCAAATATCAAATAATAACTGTAAATTGTCGTTTTATTTTAACAAACCTTAAATCAAATTCTATGAAAAACACATTTAAATTTATCCTTGCTTTTGTAGTTGTAGCTTGTTTTGCTTTTATTACACCAACTGATAATGGTAGTAAAAAAACAATCAACGTTGTAATAGATGCTGGTCACGGTGGTCACGATGACGGAATGACCGTTGACGGTATTACCGAGAAAGATATTGTAGCTTCCATCGCGAAAAAAATAAAAGAAAACAATTCAGATAAAAATGTGGTAATTCATCTTACTAGAACAGACGACCGTTTTTTATCGTTGAAAGACAGAGCAAAATTCATTAACGATTTAAAGCCAAATCTAGTACTTTCGCTTCACGTAAATGGAAATGAAAACACCGAAGCTTCTGGTGTAGAATTATACATTTCACCAAAAAATGTAATGTATGAAAATTCAAAAAAAATTGCAGAAGATTTAAATTTTCGATTTGTGACAAATCACAATTTAAAATCTAGAGGTGTGAAAGATGCAAATTTTACACTATTAAGAGATACCGCATACCCAACTATTACAGTTGAACTAGGTTTTTTATCAAATGAAAACGACAGAAAATACCTAACTGATGACAACCAACAAGAAAAAATTGCTGTAACTATTTTAGAACTAATTTCAGCACTTTAAAATATTCTTTTGTTATACTGAAAAACGGCTTGTATTTCTATACAAGCCGTTTTTTTATGCTGTGAATTTACAACTAGTCGTTGAAATAAAAGCCACTTGGAATCAAACCAACACTGAATTGCTTTTGCAAAGTTCCCGACGTAGTGTAAATAAATACTTCTCCATCAGAGGCATAATCTTTTGCATCTCCGACGAAAATTTTCCCGTTTTCAACTCCAAAACCATATAAAGTAGTTGCTGTTGATGAAAACAACGGAATGGAACTAATAGAAGTTGCTGCTAAATTATCGCTAAAAACATCAGAGTTAACAGTGAAATAAACTTTATTATTATCAATATTTAAGTTTTGAGCATTTACTAAATCTGTCATTTCAATTTCTGAAACTTTCTGATTTGTTGACAAATTAATTTTCACTAATTTACTATTGTCGGCATAATTTCCGCATAAAACATACAAGAATCCGTTTTCTTCTTCTAAAGAATTTGGCGAAATACCAACATCAATCGTACTTTCAATCATTCCAGTAGCGGAATTAATTACCGTAACCGTACTTCCTGCTCCATAACTTCCATTGGCAACATATAATTTTCCGTTTTCTTCTACAATTCGTTCAGCAATCGCGTTTACCGCAATCGTACTTTCAACAGTTAAAGTGGATAAATTTATGACACTGATAAAATCATCTGTCAAATCTGAAAAACTTGCTAAATTTGTTACATATGCTTTTCCATCAACCACCACTCCATAGCGAGGAACATCAAAACCCGTTTCAATTTTTCCTATTAGTTCGAAAGTATACCGATTTACTACAGTAATTTTATTTGAACCGTTCGAAACAATGAAAGCTCGATTACCGTCAAAAAATATAGATTGAACATAACCGCCAATCCCATCTCCAGAATTTACCGCTCCATAAATATTTTGACTCACTGTTGCGAAATCATTCGTGATGAAAGAGATTGTTCCGGCCGAACCATTTCCTTCATTCACAATCAAAATACCATTATCATAAACTCCTAGTGGCGTTTCGATTTCGATTTTGTCATCATTATCATCGCTACAAGAAACGAATAGAATTGAACTCGCAAGAGCCATAAAAAGCATTTTAGTAATCTTCATAATCTAAAAATTTAGGTTTAAATTTATTGTGTAATTCCGACCAGGTAGTGGCCTATTTTCTACGCTTTCGTAGTTTTCATTCCATACATTCAGAATTTTAAATCCTATGGAATAGTTTTTATTTTTGTCCAATTCAGCAGAAAATCCTACGTTAGAAACGGTGTAATTTTCAATGATTCTTTTTGGATTATTATCCGTTTGTGTAAAAACGTCGCCGTTAAATAAATACTGATAAAATCCAGAAAAACGGCTGTATGAATAGGCAATTGATGCCGTGGTTTTATGAAAAGGAACAAACGTCAATTGTTTGCCTGTCTTTTCATTCTCTGATTTTGTGTACGAATAATTTGCATTGAACTTAAAATGATGCATGTCTATTTTTCTTTGAAAATTCATTGAAAATTCTGTTCCAAATATCGAAACTCTATCAGTATTTACCGGTTTAAACATTCCTCCGTTTTGCGGAAGCCAACGAATCATGTCTTTTATTTTTGAATGAAAAACCGTGGCGGTAAACGTGAAGTTATCCCATTGAAACACATTTCCAATTTCTCCTTGAACTGATTTCTCTGGATTCAAATCTAAATTTCCAGCTCCTTGCCAATACAAATCGTTAAACGTAGGGATTCTAAAGTTTTGAGAAATATTGGCTTTCAATGAATAAAATTTAACGGGTTTGAAATTGGTTCCCAGTGAATATAAAAGCGGACTTTTATAATTACTAGTAATTTCTTTTCGCAAACTCCAATCGTATGAAAACATCGAATTCACTGAATGTTTAAACTGCAATGCAAATCCAGAAATCGTTCTTTTATCTTGTTGAATATCCGAACCACTGCCTTTATTTTGAGTAAAATCAGCGACGAAATCCGTCTGGATATTCGAATTAAAACGGTAATTCAAATTGTATTTCGCCAAAAGCGTTTCGACCTTTCCATAAGTAAAAATATCCTTTTCAATATTTCCAAAATACTTATACTTCTCACTCAGAAAACCCATTTTTATATTGGAAGTAAAATCACCCAAATTCGTGGTTAAATCAACTAAATTCCTGGTATTAAGGTCTTGGTATTTTGTTTTACTGTCGGTAGGATTGATTAATGAAAAGTGCCGTTCACCGTCATACACTTGGCTGTAAATTTTCAGCAGATTATTTTGATTTATTTTATAGCCAAAACCAACGTTGTAACTGGAATTGAAATAATCTCCATTCACATTTTTCAATTTTGAATTCAAATAATCGTAATCATTATCAGAGCTATTCCGAGAAATACTTCCGAAGAAACTCAGCTTTTCGTTGGAATATTTTAAATGATAATTCACTCCCAAAGTGTTGAAGCTCCCATAATTTAGACTTATTCGATTTGAAAATTCATCACGAAAATGCAAATTCGTATTCAAATGAATACTTCCGCCAATCGCACCTGTTCCGTAAAGCGAACTTCCTCCACCCGCTCGAACATGGATGGAATTAAAATCGGAAGTTGTAATGGTATTGAAATCGGTTTGTCCGTTTAATTGCGAATTGATATTAATTCCGTTCCAAACAACTGCGGTTTGTTGAGCAGTTGTTCCTCGAAAAGAGGGCGACGAAACCATTCCTAAACCATTTTCTTTGAAATAAATGCCGGTCGAAAAGTTGAGTAAATTAGTCAATGACGGCTGGCTTTTCTGAATGACTGAATCAGTAAGCTTTCGAACATTTTGTGAATCAGAATATTTAGAAAGTGACTTATCCGAAATTTCTACTTCTTCCAACGGAATTGCAGAACGAATTTGTGCCAAAGCAGATTGGCAAACTAAAATTCCGAATAAAAATAAATAAAATCGTAATGTCATAATTTCAGAATCTTTTTTCCCGAAGATTCGATATTGGTTACGAAAAAAGGCAGGTCTCCTGGCTTGCGTCTTGTTGTCTACCTTCCCATTTTTGATTTAGAATTTGGAGTTTTATGATTTAGGATTTTAATTCCTAATTCTAAAATTCTCAATTCCTGAATTTTAAACAGTGGTTTTTGTAGTTCACAACAAGCTTTTTAGCTTACAGTTGCGGGAACAGCTTTGGTTTTACACCAAATTCCCTTTTAATGTGATTGATAAAATCACAACCTTAATTCGGGTGCAAAAGTAGTTTAAATATTGAAATTTCGAACGTAAATCCTGAAAATTGTAAGCTTCGTATTTTTCGCTGAAATTAATTTAATGCTATAAAAGTCAGAATAACTTCTACCTTTGCAACGTATAAAATCTTTTTCATGAAAATTTTCACACTCAAAATCGTTCTATTTACAACGCTTTTTTCCGCTTTTAGTTGCAAAAATAATAACGCGGAAATCATAACAAATTCCGAAATTCCAGAAAATCAAGTGCAGTATGCAAATGGATTTTCAATCTACAAATACGACGGCTACACTGTTTTAAATGTGGTAAATCCATGGCCAAATGCAACAAAGCAGTACACGTACATTTTAAAAGAAAAAAAGGGAATTGTTCCCGATAGTTTACAGCAATACACCACAATTTCAGTTCCTATTAAAAATATTGTCGTGACTTCAACCACACATATTCCTTCGTTAGAAATGTTAGAAGTTGAAAATTCACTCGTTGGTTTTCCGCATCTAGATTACATTTCTTCGGAGAAAGTTAGAAATAGAATTGATGCAGGAAAAGTAAAAGAATTGGGACAAAATCAAGACTTAAACACCGAAGTCATAATCGATTTGAATCCAGATGTTATAATTGGTTATGGCATAGACAATAAAAATCCGACATTAGATAATCTTGAAAAAAGTGGCTTAAAAGTGATGTTAAACGGCGATTGGAACGAACAAACACCGTTGGGAAAAGCAGAATGGATAAAGTTTTTCGGCGTTTTGTATGGCAAAGAAAAAAAGGCAGATGCTGTTTTTGCAAACATTGAAAAAGAATATAAAAATACAGTTGCTTTAGCACAAAAAGTAAAAATCAAACCCACAGTTTTAGCAGGTGATATTTTTGAAGGAACGTGGTACATGCCTAAAGGTTCGAGCTGGGGTTCACAACTTATTAAAGAAGCTGGCGGTGCTTATTTATGGGAAGAAACTGATGGAACTGGAAGTTTGGCTTTGTCTTTTGAAGTTGTTTTTGAGAAAGCAAAAGAGGCTGATTATTGGATTACTTCTGGTCAATATTCATCGTTGAAAGAGATGCAAAAAGCAAATCCGCATTACAATCAATTTTCCGCCTTTAAAAACAAAAAAGTATATTCCTTCAGTAATAAAAAAGGAAAAACAGGTGGGAATTTATATTATGAATTGGCTCCAAACCGTCCTGATTTAGTTTTGAAAGATTTAGTTTGGGTTTTTCATCCGGAACTTCTGCCAAATTACAAACCTTACTTCTTTGAACAGATTCAATAGTTAACTGAATGACCCAAAAACGTTCTTATATACTTTTCCTAAGTTTCACTCTTTTATTAGTGTGCTTTTTTTTATTGGATTTAATTTCGGGACAAGTTTCAATTCCTTTGAAGGAAATTTTTAAAGTTTTAACAGGACAAGAAGCTTCAAAATCAACTTGGGAATACATCATTTTAAATTTCAGATTGCCAAAAGCAATTACGGCATTATTAGTTGGAATGGGACTTTCTATCAGTGGACTTTTGATGCAAACATTATTCAGAAATCCATTGGCAGGACCTTACGTTTTAGGATTAAGTTCGGGGTCTAGTTTAGGAGTTGCTTTTGTGATTTTAGGAGCGGGATTATTGCCAAGCTTTATGAACACAGTTATTTTATCAAGCTACGGAATTGTTTTCGCATCGTTTTTAGGGAGTTTTACAGTGCTTTTAGCAATATTAATTATTGCACAACGGCTAAGAAACACGATGTCTATTTTGATTGTAGGATTGATGTTTGGAAGTTTTGCTGGAGCAATTGTCAATGTCTTGAGTTACTTTAGTACAGCAGAACAATTGCAGAAATTCACCTTTTGGTCCATGGGAAATCTAGGTAATTTGTCTTGGGATTCCATAGCGATTTTAGGAGCGGTTGTGGGTGTTGGATTACTGTTGAGTTTATTTAGTATAAAATCCTTGGACGCCCTACTATTGGGCGAAAACTATGCAAAAAGTGTGGGTTTGAATTTCAAAAAAGCACGATTTATTATTATAATTGCCACCAGTATTTTGGCGGGAAGCATTACTGCTTTTGCGGGACCTATTGCTTTTATTGGTTTGGCCGTTCCGCATATTGCAAAGCTTCTTTTTCAAACCAGTAACCATAAAATACTGTTTTTTAGCACACTTTTATTGGGAGGGATTATGATGTTAATTTGCGATATCATTACACAAATGCCCTATCTTTCCATGACTTTACCAATCAATGCTATTACTTCTATCATGGGAGCTCCCGTGGTTATTTGGTTACTAATTGGCAAGAAAAACATTCAATAAACGAGCTATGGAGCACCAAATCATTTTAGACGCAAGTCCCATTTCTATTGGTTATCGTGATAAAAAAACGGTTAAAATCGTTTCTGAGAATATTGCTATAGCATTACAAACAGGTAAACTAATCGCACTAGTTGGCGTGAACGGAATTGGGAAATCTACCTTATTAAAAACCATAACTGGCATACAAAAACCATTGAAAGGCGTCGTTTATTTGAATAAAAAAAACATTAATTCTTATTCAGCGGGTGATTTAGCAATGCAAATGAGTGTGGTTCTAACCGAACAATTGCCACCTAGTAATTTGAGCGTTTTCGAATTGGTAGCACTAGGTCGGCAGCCTTATACAAATTGGTTAGGTACGTTGACTCCTGAAGATAAACACAAGGTTAATGAGGCCATTCGGTTGACGCAAATTGAACATTTGATACATAAAAAGCATTTTGAAATTAGCGATGGCCAACTTCAGAAAGTTTTAATTGCAAGGGCTTTGGCACAGGATACTCCCTTAATTATTTTGGACGAACCTACTACGCATTTGGACCTTTTACACAAATTCACACTGTTGCAATTGCTCCAGAAGTTAGCGAAGGAAACTAATAAATGCATCCTGTTTTCGACACATGATATTGATTTGGCTATTCAGCTGTGCGATGAGATGATTATCATGACTCCTGAAAAAACGGTGCAGAGTTCCCCTTGTCAATTGATTGAAAAAGGTGTTTTTAATGCACTTTTTGATGATAAAAGCATCGGTTTTGATAAAGAAAAGGGGAAGTTTGTTTTTGGAATTAAGTAGGTTTCACGGCATTTCAGTTTTTATATCTCTCGCAAAGCCGCAGGAACGCAAAGCTAAATATTTAAAATTCTGGAGCTAAATACTTTAAAATACTTCGATTATTTATAAATCATTACCAGTAAAACTTTGCGTCTTAGCGACTTTGCGAGACAAAAAATCAAATATTCGACTTTACTAATAATTGCCTTTTTGCTTCACCAATCACAAACGCAACGGCATTTCAGTTTTTATATCTATCGCAAAGCCGCAGGAACGCAAAGCTAAATATTTAAAATTCTGGAGCTAAATACTTTAAAATACTTCAATTATTTATAAATCATTACCAGTAAAACTTTGCGTCTTAGCGACTTTGCGGGACAAAATCAAATATTCGACTTTACTAATAATTGCCTTTTTGCTTCACCAATCACAAACGCAACGGCATTTCAGTTTTTATATCTATCGCAAAGCCGCAGGAACGCAAAGCTAAATATTTAAAATTCTGGAGCGAAATACTTTAAAATACTTCAATTATCTATAAATCATTACCAGCAAAACTTTGCGTCTTAGCGACTTTGCGGGACAAAATCAAATATTCGACTTTACTAATAATTGCCTTTTTGCTTCACCAATCACAAACGCAACGGCATTTCAGTTTTTATATCTCTCGCAAAGCCGCAGGAACGCAAAGCTAAATATTTAAAATTCTGGAGCTAAATACTTTAAAATACTTCAATTATTTATAAATCATTACCAGCAAAACTTTGCGTCTTAGCGACTTTGCGAGACAAAATCAAATATTCGACTTTACTAATAATTGTCTTTTTGCTTCACCAATTACAAACGCAACCGCATTTGCCAAGTTATAACTTCTTACCAAAGGGGAAATTGGAATACTTAAATGGTTCTCGAACGCTGCTAGCATTTCGGGGCTTAAACCAACGCTTTCTTTACCAAAAACCAGCCAGTCTCCGTCTTGAAAATCCGCTTCTAAGTAGGATTTGTCAGCATGTGAACTAAATAAAAAGACCCGCGACACATCAGCGATTTGGTGCCGCCATTCTTCGATGGACTGATATTGTTTCCAATCTAGATGTACCCAATAATCTAAACCCGAACGTTTCAAATTTTTGTCGGTAATTTCAAAACCGAAGGGGTGAATGAGGTGTAATCTGTTTTCAGTTCCTACACAAAGGCGACCAATGTTGCCGGTATTGTTAGGAATTTCAGGTTCTACGAGTACGATATTCAACATATAACTTAGTTTTTAAATTTGAGAGCCCACTACTTCTAGGAGGTTATCCATTTCGACTACTTGTCCAGACTTCATTTGGTTTAAATGGATGTTTCCTACGCGAACACGCACCAATCTTAGGGTCGGAAATCCTACGGCAGCGGTCATTTTCCGTACTTGACGAAATTTGCCTTCGCTAACGGTGATGCTAGCCCAAGTTGTAGGGCCATGACGGTCGTCACGGACTTTTTTAGAACGTACTTCGAAGTTTGGATTATCTATTTTCTTGGCTTCACAAGGTAAAGTGGTGTATTTTTCGCCGTCAAAACCTATTTCAACGCCTAATTTTAAGCGTGTAATGGCTTCATCGGTTATGATTCCGTCAAGCTGGACATAATATTCTTTCGTTACCTTTTTACTTCGCACGGCGTGGCTTACTTTACCGTCTGTTGTTAGTAAAAGTAGGCCTTCAGAGTCTTCATCAAGGCGGCCAATTGCCATCGTGCCTGGAGGAAAGTCGTGCAGTTCGCCTAGTAGTTTTTTCTTGCGTTTTTGTTCGTAAATAAACTGGCTTAAATAGCCATAAGGTTTGTAAATTATGTAGTGCTGGTGTGCCATAGCTTGATTCGAGTGGGGCAAAGATAGTGGGTTTAGGAGATTAAAACAATGCCAGTGGCTTTACTTGCTTTGCTGAGGGTGTTGGTGGTGTTTGTTTTGATGTAGAATGGTTTGAGAGAATATCATGTAGCGGTTTATAACAGTAGTACAACCCATCCCCTTCATTGTCATTCCAATTCCAACAGCTATCGGAAAAGGGAATAGGGAGCCAATCGCTCGGGCATTTTTTACATCATGTTCCCGCTATCCTTCCACATCTCCCGATGAAAAATCGGGAGGATGTTCCCTCCTATCGGGGCTAAAATCTCCATCAAAGGGCTTCTTTTTATCATTCCTTTAGCTACCTAAAAATAACAATCTAAAAAATAATTATAGTTTGATACCAACTTAAAAAAAAGCCACTCACACAAAATCTGTCAACGCTCAAGCAAAAACTAGCACAGTTTAAATAGAAAAAGATTTTTTTACCAATTATTATTTATATTTACGATTCATTAAAGCGAATAAAAACATTCGCTTATACACCCAAATAGGGTTGTATTGGCGAAGGTTTGTTTCGCATATATATAAGTTGTATGCTATTTTATGACGAATCGTTTAAAATTCAACATTTAACAATGATTTTATGAAAAATATTATTTTCTTTCTCTTAATTTCTACTTCAATTGTATTTGGACAAAACAAAATTCTTAATATAAAAGGAATCGATAGTATAGGTGAATTTAACTACACCTATTACACTAAATTTATACAGGTTGAAGTTCAAGATAGTATTCACTTGGAAAAAGCATCAAGCTATGACTATTTGATTTCTATAGATAAAGATATTTTTCCAGATAATGATACCGTCTACAAAATTGATAGCTTTAAGCATATTAAAATTTACGGCAGTGACTATAAAAAAACTAAAATAGCTTTAGAAAAGATATTCAAATTGAGAAAATTAGATTACAAATACATTCTGTACTCTTCGAATTCACAAGATAAACTTTGGTACAAAGATAATTATTTAGTAAACGTTCCTTCTGATAAGAATTTAATTAATGATTTTGAAAATGAATTAAGTCAAATAAGAACTATTCAGCAATATAGAATAATAAATGTACATTATAAAGATGAAGATAAAGTTGAAGAAATATTATTTGAAAGATTATTAAAAAATGCTAAAAAAAAGGCAACAATGATAGCTGAACTTTCAGAAGTAAAATTAGGTAAAATCATTGAAATTAATGAAGACACATCAAATTATATAATTCAAAGAAGGAGCAATTTGTTTAGTAATTACTACAAAGTAAGGGCTATCAAAGTTAAATTTTCAATAGAATAATTCAGTAGGTTTATTTAAAAATGAAACAGCTTATTTACATATCATTTTTCCTTTTCGCAATTTTATCTTTTGGGCAAGAAGTTGTCGTAAGTGGATATGTAACTGATAAAAAAAATGGAGAACCAATTGCTGGTGCAAAGGTTCTTGTTAATAAAACACAAAATGGAATAACAACTGATTTTGACGGAAAATATTCACTAAAAACTACATTAAATGATACTTTAGTTTTTGGTTACCCAGGAATGAAAATTCAGAAAGTTAAAGTTGATAAACAAAAAATAAATATTGAATTAGAGGAAGGAGAAGAAATAAAAGTAGAATTTGGTCCTCCTTATTATCCAAAAACTAAAAAACTTCAAGTAACGACTATAGTAACAAAAAAAGAAATTGAAAAGGCGAATAATCCAAAATACAATTTTAAAAAGAATGCTAAAAACAATGTTTTTGTGATTTTTGTTTCGGAATTAACTTCATACAATTTAAACAAAGAAGATTTAGAATTTGAACAAAAATATAATGTGAAATATTCTTTAATCGGTAGTTACAAAAACGATTATTTAAAAAAATATAACAAGCTAACATTTAAACACCTTAAAAAGAAATACAAGAAATCTTGGCTGAAAGAAATCAGAAAAGATGCTGTTGGTTTAAAGAAAGAATAGAAAAAGAAAAAAAAACAGCACACAATCGAGTAGACTGCCCCGCTAAAAACTAGCAAGGAGAGCCTCTCACACCACCACCGTGCGGGTCACATACTCGGCGGTTCGCAAAGAGATATAATTGAGATGGATGTAAAGATCGGTCAAGAATAAGTATCCACCTTCTCAAAACATCCCCACTTTAAAGCTACATAAAACAATACTGCGAGGTCAAAGCCTCCACCTCAACAACCCCCATTCCCCCCACTAAAATCAACACCCCATAAACTTTAACATAAAAAACTAAAAAATACTTACATCTAGGTATTTTTTATTAAAAGATTCTTTGCTAAATTTGTTACATCAGTAACCAATTTAATACTCAAACCATGGCATCAACATCAGAAACAGGACACGCGATACTCATCGCAAACGCGGGAACATTAAACATCTATTCAAAAGCATTAGAGGACAAATACAATCCAAGTAATGCAGTCCTAAAAATAGACAAAATGGAAAAACTTCAAACCGAAGCCTTCAGCGCCCAAAAAGCAGTAAATATAAACCTCGCACCCTATTCTAACGCCGTCGATGCCCGAGAATTAATATTCATGCCCTTCAATAAAAACCTTACAAAACTCCAAAAAGCCTACAAAGCAACCGATGGAGTAGGTCCAGCTCAAATAGAAGACCTAAATACCAGAATAAGACTGCTAAAAGGCAAAAGAAAACCCGGAGAAAAAAAAGACAAAACCCCAGAAGAACTAGAAAAAGAACACTCCGTTTCACAAATGAGCTACACAAAACGCACCGACAACATGGACGGGCTAATCTCAATTCTAGAAAACACACCCAATTACAGCCCTAACGAAGACGAATTCAAGGTAGCAACCTACCAAGCCAAAAAAGATGCAATGTTAGATTCCACAATATTAGTAAACATTACATTTACGTCCCTCAATACCGCAAGGTCAAACCGCGACAAAATACTATATACACAAGCCATCAATCTTGTCGACACCTGTAACAAACAAAAAGATTACCTCCTCTCAATCCTCGAAACCCAATCCCCAGAATACAAAGCCATATCCAGATTAAAGTTCAAAACACCATCATTATACAAAAAAAAATAAACCTAAAGCCTTGCCCAACCTGCAAGGCTTTTTTATGCACTAAAAAAAAGCCCAATTACTAAATAAAACTTCCCTAAATTATTTTCAAACAAGCAATACCCAATCGCAACAAAGCAATATCCAATCAGAACAAGACAATACCCAATCGGAACAAAGCAATATCCAATTGCAACAAGACAATATCCAATCGGAACAAGACAATACCCAATCGGAACAAAGCAATATCCAATTGGAACAAAGCAATACCCAATCGGAACAAGACAATACCCAATTGGAACAAAGCAATATCTAATCGGAACAAGATAATTCCCAGTTGGAACAAGACAATATCCAATTGGAAACAAGCAATACCCAATCGAAACAAGACAATACCCAATTGGAACAAGACAATATCCAATTGGAACAAGATAATACCCAATCGGAACAAAGCAATATCCAATTGGAACAAAGCAATATCCGATTAGAAACAACCAATACCCACTCCAAAAAAAGTGAAACGCCTTAGCGAACTTAAAATTTCAAAAAAATCACCAATAAACCTTTGCGAACTTCCCGATAAAAAACTTTGTGAACTTCGTGGTAAAAAACCTTTCCAACTTCCCAATTAAAAACCTTCCGAACTTCCCGATAAAAAACTTTGTGAACTTCGTGGTAAAAAATCTTTCCAACTTCCCGATAAAAAACTTTGTGAACTTCGTGGTAAAAAACCTTTCCAACTTCCCAATTAAAAACCTTCGTAGCCAAGAATACAAAACATAAAGACTGTAACGAATAACTGCAAATAGCTCCTGATCATGGATAATAGTTATAGATAGTGTTTACAGGATTGCTTCGTTCCTCGCAATGACGGAATCCTGAAAGCGTCGCTACATTAAAACAATGTTAATGCTTTTGGATTTTAAATACGTTTCAGCGTAACTTAACCTAAAAATTGTAAAAAAAATTAAATTTATAAATTATGGAAAAGTCAAATGAAAGTTCCAAAAGTGAACAGCCGGTTAATGAAGGTTTCAGTGGAAAAAATTTTGCTACGACCGAAGATGTTACCACACCCCAATTGAAAAAAGAATTCGAGAAAGACGATGAAGGAAATGTAAATCAAGTGGATAGAGCCAGGTATGTAAATAAGAATTTAGAAGATTCAAAACCTGCCCCAAAAGTGGATTTTCCAACGGAATCGATTCATCAAACACCTGAAACTGCCCAACACAAAGATTTCAATTCGAATCCTAATCCAGAGGAATTTCCTGATAAAAATAAAAATAATCAAGAAAATCGGGGCAATATAGAACAATAATTTTATTTCAGGATTGACAAGAGAACTGCATTCACAATAGAAAGTAGTTCTCTTTTTTTATAGGTTATTTTTAAAGTTTAAAACCTTAAATCCTTAGTTTTCGTATAGTTAAATATATCCCAATGAAATTATATAAGATATTATAAAAATCATATAAGCGTCTGGTGTGATAGTAGTTGTAGTTTAGCAATAAGAAAAAACAATAAAAATTTACGTTATGAAAATAGTATCCTTAATCCTGTCAATAGTAGTGTTCTTTGGAGCTGGCTACTTTTTAGTTGTAGATTTCAGACCTTCAATGGAAATGAATTTTCTTATTTACATGTCGCTTTTAGTGATTTTGATGCTGATATGTATCGTAGGGGTTTTGATAAATTATCCATTATTGATGCAACAACGTAAGAATGTGAAAACGATTATTTATAACAGCTATTCGAGTAAACGAATTTTAAATAAAGAATTTGACCGACAATATGGAATGTCATAGTTCCCATTTTCAAGAGTTAAGATACAACTAAAGAAAGTTGTTTATCATTCTGGCAAAACACCGATAGAATTTTGTAATTTTCTATCGGTGTTTTTTTATGCTTAAAAAATAATTATGAGTGCTACTTTAATTTTGGTATTAGTTGGTGTTGTGAGTTTTATAATTGGTTTCTTAATTGCCCAATGGCTGTTGAAAGCTAAGGTTATGACGGAGAAAAAAGTTCTTTTGGAGAAAATTAGCGCTTTGGAGTTGCAAAATGCTTCAGGTAAAGAAGAACAAAGTAGGATGCATGATTTTTTGCAACTGCAAATTGATAAGTTGCAAGTGGAACGGGAACAAATTAGGACTGAAAGAGAAGTTTTAGTCGTTCAGCTATCAAAAAAAGAGGCCGACTTTGACCATCTTCTCGAACGGAATAAAGAACAAAAGCAGGAAGTGGAAGGATTGCAGAAAAAGTTTGCAACAGAATTCGAGAATCTTGCGAGTAAAATATTGGAAGAGAAAAGTTCGAAATTTACGCTTCAAAATCAAGAGAATCTTAAAAGTATTTTGGGTCCATTGCAAGATAAAATTCTACATTTTGAAAAGAAAGTAGAAGATACACATAAAGAAAGTATTGATTATCATGCGGCTTTGCGGCAGCAAATAGTAGGTTTGAAAGATTTGAACGAACAAATGAATAAGGAAACCATCAACTTGACGAAAGCCTTAAAAGGCGACAATAAAGTGCAAGGAAATTGGGGCGAACTGGTTTTAGAACGCGTTTTAGAAAAGTCAGGATTAGAGAAAGGCCGTGAGTATGACGTGCAACAAAGCCATACGATTGATGGACAAAAGCGGATTCCGGATGTTGTAGTTCATTTGCCGGAAGGTAAAAAGATGATTATTGACTCGAAAGTTTCGCTGGTGGCTTATGAAAAATATGTGAATGAGGAAGATGATGTGTTGAAGAAAAGCTACCTCAACGACCACATTTTATCCTTGAAAAGACACGTAGAACAATTGGGTGCTAAAAATTACCATACTTTATATAACATTGAAAGTCCTGACTTTGTATTGCTTTTTATACCTATTGAAGCGGCTTTTGCAACGGCTTTGAATCACGACACTTATTTATACAATAAAGCTTTTGAACAAAATATTATTATCGTTACTCCTTCTACCCTTTTGGCTACGTTGCGAACGATTGATAGTATTTGGTCCAATCAAAAACAACAGCAAAATGCGTATGAAATTGCTCGTCAAGCAGGTGCTTTGTATGATAAATTCTACGGATTTATTACGGATATGGAGAAAATTGGAAAGAAGATTGACGATGCGAAAAGTGAATATGGTTTTGCGATGAACAAACTGGTGGAAGGCAAAGGAAACTTAATAAACAGCGTTCAGAAACTTAAAAAAATGGGTGCGAAAACGAGTAAGAGTTTGCCTGAAAATTTCCTGAATACAGAAAACAATAGTGAACTTGAGAATTAAGTAGTATTTTAGATTTCTAATTAAAAAAAGAACATGCATTATAAACCTGTCGAAGCTTCAAAAATCACCTTATCGGAACTTATGTTACCGTCTCATTCTAACTTTAGTGGAAAGATTCACGGAGGTTTTATACTTTCATTGATGGACCAGATTGCGTTTGCAAGTGCATCCAAATTTTCCGGATACTACTGCGTTACGGCGTCTGTGGATACGGTAAACTTCTTGAATCCTATCGAGATTGGCGAGTTAGTAACTTTAAAAGCATCGGTGAATTTTGTTGGTAACAGTTCAATGATTGTAGGAATTCGGGTAGATTCAGAGAACATTCGTACGGGAAAAAGCAAACATTGTAATTCGTCTTATTTTACGATGGTTGCCAAAGATGACAAAGGAAAACCGATACAAGTACCTGGTTTAATTTTATCCGATAAAGAAGAAATGCGTCGTTTTTATCGTGGAATTCAACAAAATAAATTAAAAAAATCCAATCATAAATTAGTTTCAAAGTTTGATTTTGAATCTAATGAACTACTGGAATTATTTAAAGATTATAAAGTTCGTGTTTTGTAAGTTCTAGAACACACGCGACAGATTGAATCCAAAAAACACATCGCCTTTTGTCCAATCTCCGGTTGTTTGACCCAGATATCCTGCTTCATGAATTCCTTGTGAACTCGTGAAATGCATTTGAAAAACGTGTCCACCGGTTTCTAAATCAACCCCAATAGAAAGTGGGTTTTTATAAATGGAACCTGAAGCACGGTTTAAATGTGCTGCATAATCAGCATTAATAGACCATCTTTTTGTAATTTTATAACGACCACCAATACCTATCGCGTATTGACTATTATCCTGTAAATCATTAGCCACAAAGTTCTCATGAAAAAAAGTAGGTGCTAGCTCTAGCGATAATCGGTCGGAAAATTTTCTTGAAATTAAAACTTGTGTTACATAGATTAAACGGTTTTCAAAAGTCATGTTTGGGTATATACTTTCCTTTAATGTATTGTTGATTGCTACACTATTGAATCCTACGATTTCCACTGGAAAACCACCGTCTATTTGTTCTTTTAAACGGTATTTCATTGAGAAATCATAAGCCAACTCACTTCTTGCTCCACTAATTGTGAGCCAATCTTTCCATCCGTATAAAAATTTGATTTGTGTATTGGCATTATCCAAACCGTAAAAACCTTCAAAACCATCTTTCACCGAACCAAATCGATGGGCAACTACGAAATACAAATCGCCTTTTGCAGCAAGTTTAGTCGATTCGAGGTTTACAATTTTTATTGCCTTAAATGCAGACGTAACTACTTGATTTGAAATTGTTGTATCAATTTCAGAAAGTAGATCGTTTTGCGCAAAAGATAAAAAGGGTAAGAATAAAAAGAGTAGTTTGAATTTCATAAAACGAGTTTTGATGATTAGTATTGGTTATGTATACGATAAAAAGCTGCGATTGGTTTACTTTACGATTGTGGCTTGGTCAATTGTAAACTCTTCTAATAAATCGTCATAACCTACATAACGGCCTTTAATTTTTATATCTTCCTGAAGTGTTATATTTTGTAAAATAGTATCGGTAAAGATGATTGTAGCTTTGTCGTCAATCACAATTGAATGATTTGTAACATCTATAGTTGTAGTTTTACCGTATATCTCTATAGTCTTGTCAGCATACTTGGAATTAAAAACACTATCGTTGTTATTGAATTCTTTTTGAAGAGTAGAAATAGAAACTGAGAAATCAGCTTTTTCAGAAGAAATGTCCCTGTGACTTTGGTACACATAAAAGTAGACTCCAACAGCAGCGGCTGCAAGAACAAAAATGGAAGTAATGATAATCTTTTTCATAAGTAATTATTTTTAGCAAATGTAATTATTATTATTTATTATTGTCATTTCAATAAACTAATCGTCTAAATTTAAAATAAAGCGCAAAATGTATATTAAAAAGTTATTGTTTATCTCATTGACAAGTTTCCTTTTCGTAAGCTGTACAAATGACAGTACTTCAGATTTGATTAACTTAGAACCGCTACCGGAAGTTGTTACATTTAACGCTGATATAGTATCGATAACAGGTACTATTTGTATCCAATGTCACGGTGCTACTCCAATTCCGGGAACCAACCTTTCTTTAGATACTTACGAAAAAGTCAAAGAAGCGGTTGTCAATAGAAATCTAATAGGTAGAATTTCAATGCAGGAAGGAAGCTCGAGCTTAATGCCTCAAGGAGGTCCAAAATTACCACAAAGCACGATTGACAAATTTATAAAATGGCAAGCAGACGGCTTACAAGAATAATAATTAATACTAAAATCCATAAATATGAAAACTACAATTACACTCTTTTTAATGCTGTTCCTGACAACATTATTTGCACAAGATAAACTACTTACAAAAAACGGTAAAATTTCCTTTGAAGCTTCTGTACCTTCTTTTGAAGAAGTAAAAGCCACGAATGAAAATGCAACTTGTATTTTGAATACTAAAACGGGCGAAATAGCAAGTCTGGCTTTGATTAAAGGTTTCAAATTCAAAGTAGCTTTAATGCAGGAACATTTTAATGAAAACTATATGGAGTCCAATCGTTATCCCAAAGCTACTTTTAAAGGAACTATTAAGGACTTTAAAATGGAGGATTTAACTGCTACTGCAAAAGAATATACCTTAAATGGAAAGCTAGAAATTCATGGAGAAACGAAAGAAATCACTACAATTGCAAAAATTAAAAAAACAGCAAATGGAGTTGAAATTGAAACCAATTTTTCTGTCAATGCAAGTGATTTTGATATTGAAATTCCTAATGTTGTAAAAAACAAAATTTCCAATAAAATTAATATTGCCAACTTTTTTGCATTGAAATAGGATTAAAGAAAATAAATATTTTTTAGACCAAAGCCATTTTCTTAATTTAGAACGTGGCTTTTCTTTTGTAAAATAGTTCAAAAAAAAAGGTTAACATTCATTACTTCGGATGTTGAATTTGAAGATTTCACTTTTAATAGGACAGAAAATATCAGTTATTGGCAATTGCAACCAATTAATAATCGAATTATACTTTTTAGATTGTAAATAAATTATTCTTAAAAAAGAACAATATTTACGAAGAAAGGTTTACCTAGAAATAGTCAGAAGTACTGTTACCACTGAAAAAACACGTCCTAATTCTCTAATTAAATTAAGATTAATATTCCACTTATCATTTTTTTAAACAATAATTCATAAACTTAATACAATTAAAACGAACGACTTGTGCTTTTTTTTCATATTTTTGAAAGTGCCAAACCTCAATTTATGAAAAAACATTACGCAGTAGCATTAGTATTTATTGCATTTACTACAATTCTAATCTCATGTTCGAAGTCAGATAACGATGTTTACGTTGAGCTTTCGCCAGTAAGCGTGGATTTGACTCAAGTGCCTTATGCCAAGCTTTCGGATTATAACTTTTTTGATGGTCCAATGAAAGATCAAAACCCAGCTCTTGACGTTTTGATTTACGAACCTGCTTCTGCCCTATTTACTGATTATGCTCACAAAAAAAGATTTGTTTGGATGCCAAAAGGAACCAAAGCAACTTACGAGGGCGATGGTAAAGTTTTAAATTTACCTATTGGAGCTGCAATCATAAAAAATTTCTACTATGAGAATGTTCAAAATACCACTCCCATTGGTTCGACTAGAATTATAGAAACAAGAATCATGATAAAGAAATCTTCTGGATGGATTTTCGCTGAATACGTTTGGAATGAGGAACAAACTGAAGCTTACTTAGATATGGCTGGAAGTAATACCACAGTAGAATGGAAAGATGAAAATAATAGTACTCGATTGGTTGAAAGTTATCGAATTCCTTCTGATCAACAGTGCATGACTTGTCATAAATCAAACGAGCAACCCGTACCGATAGGAATTAAACCTCAAAATTTAAATTTTGACTATTCGTATACTACTGGCTCAAAAAACCAATTAACTAAATGGATTGAGGTTGGATTTTTAGAAAATAATTTACCTACGTCAATTACATCTACCGTAAATTATGATGATGTTACACAAACTTTAGAATTAAGAGTACGTTCTTATGTAGACATAAATTGTGCTCATTGCCATCAAGCAAATAGTCATTGTGATTATAGACCGATGCGATTTGCATTCAGCGAAACCACTAATTTAGCGAATATGGGTGTTTGTGTTGATTCGCAAGATATGTCCGATTTTCCACCTGCTTTAAGTAAAATTGTCAATCCAAACAACGTCAATAGATCCATGTTATACTACAGATTAAATACAGAGAATGAAAGTTTCAGAATGCCGCTGCTTGGTAGATCAGAAATTCATGCGGAAGGCGTCGCATTAATAGAACAGTGGATTAATTCGCTTTCGCCTTGTGAATAAATTAAAAACAAACAAAATTTTAAATAAATGAAAAAAATTACATTTTTATTAATTCTGTTTTTTGTGTCTTTTTGGTCATTCGCACAAAACACATGTTCTACGGCAGTTCCTATTACTGCGGGTTTACATATTGTGACATCAATTGACGGAACCGATGTTCCAACGCCAATTTGTGCTTTGAATGGAGTTGTTAGTTCAAACGGAAAAGGAGAATGGTATTCCTATACTCCAGTGGAAAATCATACTGTAACGGTTACCACTAATATTGTGGAAAACACGCCAACAGTGGATACTCGCGTACACATTTACACGGGAGTATGTGGAAGTCTAACTTGTTTAGCAGGTGATGATGATACGGGTGAAGGTTATTCTTCAATCGTGACATTTAATGTAACAGCCGGTACAACTTACATAATTGCATTTGACAATAAGTGGACCGCAAACGGTTTTACATTTCAATTAATTGAAGCTCCTTTTGTAGAACCAGTTCCACAAAGAATTTCGTACACTACTCAAACTATAAGCACTGCAAATAGCACTTATAATTTATGCGTTGTTGATATGAATGGGGATCGTAAAGATGATATCGTTGGAGTCAGCTCTAATGCTTTAAAAATTCACTACCAAGAACCAGAAGGTATATTTACAAATGCTACTTTTCCAATTACTGGAACTAGCAACATGCCTTCCTGGAGCGTCGCTGCAGGTGATTATAACAAAGACGGATTCAACGATTTAATTTTAGGTGGCGGGAACGCTGTTACTTTTTGGAAATCAAATAGTACGGGAACAGCATACATTAATGAATCTTTCCCTCAATATGTTTTCTGTCAGCGAACCAATTTTGTTGATCTAAATAATGACGGTAATTTAGATGCATTTTCATGCCATGATGTTGACCCAAATGTTTATTACATGAACGATGGCACAGGTGTGTTAACCTTCTTTCAATCCGGAATTACAGCAGGTGCCATGACAATTGGAATTCACCCAGAAGGAGGAAACTACGGATCAATATTTGTTGATTACGACAACGACGGCGATCAAGATTTATTCATTGCAAAATGTCGTGGTGGTGGAAGTACTGCAAAATTTAATGAATTACACAGAAATAATGGAGATGGAACCTTCACTGATGTTTCCGTAGCGGCAAATTTATACGACCCCGTTCAAACATGGTCTTCCGCATGGGCTGATTATGATAATGATGGGGATTTAGATATCTTAATTGGAGCAAGCTCAACAACTGATGGAACACACAAATTTATGCAGAACAATGGCGATTCAACATTCACCGACATTACAGCAGGTTCAGGTTGGGATACGAATACAAGTACAAATATTGAACATGTAGCTTATGATTTTGATAATGATGGTTTTGTTGATGTTTTAGGGGGAGGAAACAAAATCATGTTCAATTTAGGAAATAAGACTTTTGCTGCTGAAGCTCATCCTGGTGTTTCTGTTGGAGGAATTGGCGATTTAAATGATGATGGTTTTATTGATTTTTTAAACGGAAATACGATTCGATATGCTGTGCCAAATGCAAATAACTGGGTCAAAGTATCGCTTCAAGGAATTGAAAGTAATAGCTATGGAATTGGGGCACGAGTTGAAATTTATGGAACATGGGGCAAACAAATTAGGGAAATTCACAGTGGCGACGGTTTCAAGTATATGAGTTCGTTAAACGCACATTTCGGAATTGGAACACACACTGCAATTACAAAAATTGTGGTTAAATGGCCGTCGGGAATCGAAGATGTAATTTACAATCCCGCAATAAATTCAAGAGTTCATATAATCGAAGAATCGACGGTATTGAATACGGAAAATTTTGCTAACGCAGCATTTAGCATGTATCCAAATCCTGCAAAAAATATTCTAAACATTAAATCTAATAATGCTGTTATTATGACAAATGCCCAAGTTTATGATTTAGCTGGAAAATTAATTCAATCCACGAGGATCGTAAATGACAACATCAATGTTGAATCGCTTTCAAGTGGATCGTATATGTTAGTTTTAAAAGATTCAAACGGAAAAAAATATTCAAGAAAATTCTTGAAGGAATAGGGTTTAATTCATTCTAAATTCAAAAAACTTCTGCTATAATTAAATATAACAGAAGTTTTTTATGTTTATAAGAATTTGAAAATCTGATTTTTTATAATAATCTAAGCTTTATTTACTTAAGTACATTTTACGTCTTGAATACAATTCGTAAAACTGGTCGTCTTTCAAATCATCAATAAATAAGATACTTTCTCCTGTTGATTTCATCTCTGGACCCAAAGCTTTATTTACATTTTTGAATTTACTGAAAGAGAAAACGGGTTGCTTAATTGCAAATCCTTTAAGTTGTGGATTGAATTTGAAATCCGTTACCTTTTTCTCACCTAACATTACTTTCGTCGCATAATTTACATAAGGTTCCCCGTACGCTTTTGCAATAAAAGGAACAGTTCGGGAAGCTCTTGGGTTGGCTTCAATAATAAAAACAGTATCGTCTTTTATTGCAAATTGAACGTTGATTAACCCAACCGTTTTCAAAGCTCTTGCAATATTAATGGTATGTTCTTTAATTTGTTGCATTACAAATTCACCTAAATTAAATGGTGGCAAAGTGGCATTCGAATCTCCTGAATGTACACCACAAGGTTCAATATGCTCCATGATACCGATGATGTACACATTTCCATCAGCATCACAAATTGCATCAGCTTCCGCTTCAATCGCTCCATCTAAGTAATGGTCCAGTAATAATTTATTTCCAGGAATCGATTTTAATAAATCAATTACATGTTCTTCTAATTCTTGCTTGTTGATGACAATTTTCATCCCTTGTCCACCCAAAACATACGAAGGTCGAACCAATAAAGGAAAATCCAATGTATCTGCTAATTGAGAAGCTTGTTCAGCACTTTCTGCGATTCCAAATTGTGGAAACGGAATTTTCAGTTCAGTTAATAATTCAGAAAAACGACCTCTATCTTCCGCTAAATCTAAAGCATCAAAACTGGTTCCTAGAATTTTAATTCCGTATTTTGAAAGTTTTTCAGCTAATTTTAATGCGGTTTGTCCACCTAACTGCACAATTACACCTTCTGGTTTTTCGTGACGAATGATGTCGTAAATGTGTTCCCAGAAAACAGGTTCGAAATACAATTTATCTGCTGTGTCAAAATCAGTCGAAACCGTTTCAGGATTACAATTAATCATAATCGTTTCATAACCACATTCTTTCGCCGCTAAAACGCCATGAACACATGAATAATCAAACTCAATTCCTTGTCCAATTCGGTTTGGACCTGAGCCTAGAACGATTACTTTCTTCTTATCAGTAACGATACTTTCATTGTGAACGTATCTTGTTCCATCCGCTTTTTCTACTTCAGCTTCAAAGGTGGAATAGTAATAAGGTGTCAACGCTTCAAATTCAGCCGCACATGTATCTACTAATTTGTAAACACGATTGATGTTTTTTTCTTCCCGCAATTTATAAATTTGACTTTCTAAACAACCCATCATATGAGCGATTTGTCGGTCTGCGAATCCTTTTTGTTTGGCTTCCAAAAGTAATTCTTTAGGAAGTGTATCGACTTTGAAATTAGAAATTTCACGTTCTAATGCATATAATTCCTCATATTGCTTCAAGAACCACATGTCAATTTTAGTAATTTCATGAATTCTACTCAATGGAATTCCCATTGCAATTGCATCGTAAATTACAAACACACGGTCCCAACTTGCAAAAGTCAGTTTCTCAATGATTTGTTCGTAATTATTATATCCTTTTCCGTCAGCACCTAATCCGTTTCGTTTAATTTCTAACGATTGAGTCGCTTTGTGCAAGGCTTCTTGAAACGAACGTCCAATTCCCATTACTTCACCAACCGATTTCATTTGAAGTCCCAAAGTTCTATCGGCTCCTTCAAATTTATCAAAATTCCAACGGGGTATTTTTACAATTACATAATCTAAAGTCGGCTCGAATAAAGCAGAAGTTGATTTCGTAATTTGGTTTTGCAATTCATCTAATGTGTAACCTAAAGCTAATTTTGAAGCGATTTTTGCGATTGGATAACCGGTTGCTTTTGAAGCCAATGCGGATGAACGAGAAACACGGGGATTGATTTCAATTGCTACAATATCTTCTTTTTCGTCAGGCGATACCGCAAATTGCACATTACAACCTCCTGCAAAATTTCCGATACTTCGCATCATCAAAATCGCCATATCACGCATTTTTTGGAATGTCGTATCTGATAAAGTCATTGCTGGAGCAACGGTAATGGAATCTCCGGTATGAATTCCCATAGGGTCCATGTTTTCGATGGAACAGATGATTACCACATTATCGTTATTGTCTCGTAAAAGTTCCAATTCGTATTCTTTCCACCCGATTAAAGCTTTGTCAATTAACACTTCATGTATTGGTGACATTTCAAGTCCGTAAGAAAGTTTTTCGTCAAATTCTTCTTTGGTATGTACAAAAGCAGCTCCCGTTCCTCCTAAAGTAAAGGAAGGACGAATTACTAATGGGAAACCAAATTCTTGTGCAATCTCTTTTCCTTGCAAGAAAGAGGTTGCCGTCTTTGCTGGTGCAGTTGGAACGCCTATTTTTTCAAGTAGTTGTTTAAACTGTTCGCGGTCTTCGGTTACGTTAATTGCATTGATATCTACTCCAATCAATCGTACACCAAAATCTTCCCAAATTCCTTTTTCATCTGCTTCCAAACAAAGGTTCAACGCTGTTTGTCCTCCCATGGTTGGCAATACAGCATCAATTTGTGGATGCTCTTTTAGGATTTCAATGATGGACTTGGTAGTAAGTGGCTTTAAATAGACATGGTCCGCCATGGAAGGGTCGGTCATGATTGTAGCCGGGTTAGAATTGATTAAGATTACTTCAATTCCTTCTTCTCGGATAGAACGAGCAGATTGTGAACCAGCATAATCAAATTCGCATGCTTGTCCGATTACAATAGGTCCTGAGCCAATTATTAAAAGCGATTTAATTGAATTGTCTTTCGGCATAGTAGTTGATTTTTTGTGTGTTGTTGTTGTTGTTGTGTTGTGTTGTTGTATTTTAAAAAAATGTGGGACTTACCGTAAACCCTAGCCCTGATTGCCTCACTAAACATTTATTTTTAATTTGTGTTCAATGAATACTTCGTGTTTGAAGCGGTATCCTTCTTTAATTTTTCTTTAAAAATAAAAGATTTAGCGGATTGCAGCAAATAGTACCTAAAATTAATCAATATTTCATAAAAAAAATTAAAAAAAAGCCGCTACTAATAAAAGTAACGGCTTGATATTGATTAGAAGCTAATCATTATTTTTTGTGTCTTGGTTCACAAGAAACAGTCAGTTTATGTCTTCCTTTTGCTCTTCTACGTGCTAGAACTCTTCTTCCATTTGGAGATTCCATTCTGTCCATAAATCCATGTTTATTTCTTCTCTTTCTTTTCGATGGTTGAAATGTTCTTTTGCTCATTGCTTTGTATCTTTAAAAATCTTAATTTAATTTCTATCTTTTGGGTTGTAAGATTTTCTTCCCTTAAAACCGAGTGCAAATATACAAAGGTTTTTTTTTTAAGCAAGCCCTTTTATAAAAATATTTTCAAATGATTTTCTTACCTTTGCAAACTTAATTAAAGAACTACTATGTATCACAGAAATATTAAACTTATTATAGCGGGATTAATCATTGCAACTGGGATTTGGCAATTTACAGAAAACAATATTGGTAATGGAATTTTCCTTCTTTTACTGTCTACAATTTTCATCTTTTTGTATTTTAAAAATGAATTTATCCTTTTAGCCTTTTTAAAACTGCGAAAACAAGACTTTCCAGGTGCTCAAAAATGGTTGACTTACATCAAAAATCCAGAAACGGCACTGATAAAAAAACAGCAGGGCTATTATGAATATTTGCATGGTTTAATGTTATCACAAACCAATATTATGCAAGCGGAAAAGCATTTTAAAAAAGCGCTAATACTGGGATTAGGCATGGATACTGATATCGCTATTGCAAAATTAAACTTGGCGGGTGTTGCAATGACAAGACGCAGAAAATTAGAAGCTACCAATTTATTGAACGAAGCGAAAAAATTAGACAAGCAAGGTTTGTTGAAAGACCAGATTAAAATGATGAAGGATCAGATGAAGAAAATTTAGTTCTAGGTTCTAGGTTAGAATATAAAATCCACTTTTGAATTACTCAAAAGTGGATTTTTTTTATCAATTATTTCTTGATATTATACTTACCTCTTAATGAATTAGCTGTAAACTTACTAAAACTAAAAACTTTTACTGAACACTTCTTTAATATCCGCTCGTTGGGATTTCGATTACATATTTCTTTCCAGACGTATTCGTCAACTTTTTATCGCGCAACCACGGATTGTGAATCTTTAATATCTTATAATTGATTCCTTGCTGTTTAGCAAAAACTGCTAAATCAGGTATAGATGAATCAACTTCAACATTCATAATTGGAATTCCGTTATACAATTCCTCTTTTGTATAAGTGAAACCGTACATCACCGGATTTTGCATGATTTCTTTCAATGCCAAAATCCTGAAAACATAGCGATACGTTTCTTCTGTTAGTAATAAATCGTAGTAATTAGTTTCGCCTTGACTAGTAATTTGACGATTTACTCCTGCTAAACCTCCATTATATGAAGCAGCAGCTAGTGTCCATGAACCCATCTTTTGTTTTGCATTCAGTAGGTATTGACAAGCAGCTTCGGTTGATTTTATCAAATGGTATCTTTCATCCACTTCATCCGTCACTTCCATTCCATATTCTTTTGCCGTAGCAGGCATAAATTGCCAAAATCCTTTAGCGCCAGCTGATGATGTTGCATTTGCCAAAGCACTTTCGGCTACAGCCAAATATTTAAAGTCGTCTGGTACGCCGTATTTCTTTAAAATTGGCTCAATAATAGGAAATTCACGATTGGCTCTTTTCGTAATAATTATCATTGAACCATGTAAATTAGCATTTACAATCAACTCTCTATCAAACCGCTCCTTTACATCCGCCAAATGTAACGGTGTTTTTTCTCCTGCGAAATCCATAGAAGAGGGATAATACCTACTTCCAACTTCTTTTGTTTTTGTCGTAGGCTTAGTGTAGGAAACGGAGTGAATTAAAGTACCGCTTATTACAACCAATCCTACAATACTTCCTATTTTTTTTAATGTATTCATAGCTTTGAATTTTAAGATATGTAAAACTACAAAAACTGCAGTTTTATAACGAGTTTTCTAAGATAATTTTCGGGAGATTTTCGTTCATCCAACGGTATTTACTCAAAATCATAATGTGAGTTCCTCCGGCTACTGGAATATAATTATGAATGTTCTTTGCTGGAAATACTTCGTCTAAAGTACCGTGAATGTGGATTACCTTTTTATCAGGTTCAGTCCGATTCCACAAAAGCATTTGCTCAATTGCCCAATCTAAATACACTTTTTCACGCATGGAAAGGTATTTTTCGTACAATTTCAATCGCTTTTTTATTGCATTTCCGAAAGAATATTTGGCCAATAATTCAACATTATGCAACCAACTTGTAGGCAATAATTTATAAGCTTTGGTTGATTTTGCAAATTTCATTCGAAGTGGTACTTCTAAATTAGTTTTCACACTCGAAATAATAATCAGTTTTCTAATTTTAAGAAAATGCGCCATTTCTTGTACCAAAACGCCACCAAATGACACGCCAATTAATACAGGATTTGGTTCTGTCACAAGCTTTGCCATTCGTTCTGCATAAGCAGTCAATGTCTCATTCAACAAGGGTAATTCCCAATCTAACAAGTGGATTTCAAACTTATTCTCAGGTAATTCAATTCGCTCAAAAATCAGTGAACTTGCGGCAAGACCAGGCATAAAGTAAACATGAATTTTTTCCATCTAAAATGTTTTAACGCTGCACTAACAGCAAAAGTCATATAAAATGACGATTTTTGCATAAAATTACTCGAATTACTGATACAGTCATATACTTAGTATTATTTTATCATTAATTTATGAATGTAATTTTATAGTGCGTTCGCTAAAATTGATATTGCATTTTATACTAAAGTGCCATTGAAGTGTTATAATACAGACAACCATGGAAATTAAAGACAATACTTTTTCGAGACAATTTGAAACTTATGTAGATGAACAATTGGTAACTTTGGAATATTCCTTTCAGGAGAAAAAGATATTCCTAACGCGATTAAATCTCCCTGACGATTTTGCAAATGAAGAGTTCATCAATGCTTTTTTGAAAGAAATTATGGAAATTGCCATTGAAAACAAATGGAAAGTGGTTCCTATTCTTCCAAAAATCGCTTTGTTTTTCAAAAAGAATTCGGTTTACAAAGAACTTTTACCACCGGGAATTCGGATTTAAACAAATCATAAAATCTAAACCACTTGAAAAAGTGGTTTTTTTATTTGAAAAAAGTTGGTATTTTTACGAAATGACATCTGACGAACTCAATAACAACGTACTCGCTTTTTTTGAAGAAATCATAAAATACTACGGCTCTAAAACTGAAATTACCTCAGGATTATATACCAGTATGGAAGATTTTGACTCACACAACATTACTTGGAATTTATCCGAATTTGAACTAATTCGTGCCGCTTATCGCAAAAAAGGCGAACGATTTATGATGGAAGGAAATTCAATGTATGTTGAAGTTAGTGCTAAAAACATCCTCTCTTTCGAAAAAAAAGGCAGAAATAAGTTTGAATTTATTGAGCAATACAGTCCTTCGGTTTATAGAATGACTACGATTAAATTTCATTATAAATATTAAGAGAAGTTTTTTTTGTATAACACTTCTGTATTTTTTATAATTAATTCGTGGCTAAACTTATTTTTAATTTAAACCAAAACTTCTTTAAATTCCAATCTCACACTTCCGTCTTCATCGATTTTTGTCAAAGTAATTTCGTGCAAAGTATTCACTAATTCAGGATTCCACGGTGTTTTTACTTTTACGTAATTTTCAGTAAAACCATGAATGTAACCTTCTTTGTTTTCACTCTCAAACAGTACGGTTCGGGTTGTACCAATTTGACTTTCATAAAATGCACGACGCTTTTTAACCGACAAACCGCGAAGCATTTTACTTCTTTTTGAACGCACATTCGCTGGAACTACACCATCCATTTCAACAGCTTCTGTGTTTTCTCTTTCAGAATAGGTAAAAACATGTAAATAAGAAATATTCATATCGTTCAAGAAATGATAGGTTTCCAAGAAATGCTCGTCCGTTTCTCCGGGGAAACCCACAATTACATCGACACCAATACAAGCGTTTGGCATCACTTCACGAATTTTATTTACACGTTCTGTATACACTTCTCGCATATACCGACGTTTCATCAACTTCAAAATTTCGTTACTTCCGGATTGCAACGGAATGTGGAAATGAGGTACAAAAGTTCGGCTTTTTGAAACAAATTCGATTGTTTCGTTTTTCAATAAATTAGGTTCGATTGAAGAGATTCGTAAACGCTCGATTCCTTCTACTTCGTCTAATTTTTGAACTAATTCATAAAAAGTATGCTCGTGTTTTTTATTTCCAAATTCACCCTTTCCATAATCGCCAATATTTACACCGGTCAAGACAATTTCTTTAATATCTTGAGCAGAAATAGCTGCGGCATTTTGCAACACATTTTCCAAAGTATCGCTTCGGGAAATTCCACGAGCCAAAGGAATTGTGCAATACGTACATTTATAATCGCAACCGTCTTGTACTTTCAAGAAAGCACGCGTTCTATCGCCAATGGAGTAACTTCCTACGTAAAAATCGGCTTCTGAAATTTCACACGAATGAATTTCACCCATGTCATTTTTAGACAAATCGGTGATGTAATCGGTGATTTTAAATTTTTCAGTAGCACCTAAAACTAAGTCTACGCCATTTACATCTGCCAATTCTTCAGGTTTCAATTGAGCATAACAACCAATTGCTGCAACAAACGCTTTATCGTTCATTTTCATCGCCTTCTTGACCACTTGCTTAAACTGTTTATCTGCATTTTCGGTAACTGAACAGGTATTAATCACATAAATATCGGCGACTTCTTCAAAATCTACACGGTCAAAACCTTCGTCTTGAAAATTTCGAGCAATCGTGGAAGTTTCAGAGAAATTCAGTTTGCAACCAAGGGTATAAAACGCTACTTTTTTTCTAGTCAATGTCATTATCTGGAGCCCAATTGGGAAATAGGTATCTTTAGTTATATTTACATTTTGTAAACAGCCTGCAAATTTACATACAATATTTTTTAAAATGAAATCAATAAGCTACTATATATCACTATTTTGCCTTATCTTAATACTGTTTTCTTGTAAAAAAGAAACAGAATCTGACCGCGACAATTTGGTTTTTAGATACAATGAAGACGCCAATATCACGTCATTAGACCCCGCTTTTTCAAAAGTACAAACCAATATTTGGGCTTGTAACCACTTATTTAACGGATTAATTCAGTTAGACGACAAATTAAATGTACAACCGGATATTGCCAAATCTTGGGTTATTTCTGACGAAGGAACAACCTATCAATTCACCTTGCGAAACGATGTTTATTTTCATAATAACAGTTCGTTTGGAAAAGACAGCACTCGAATTGTAAAGGCAAACGATTTTGAATATTCTTTTAATCGAATTTTGGATGAAAAAGTCGCATCGCCTGGACGATGGATTTTGCAGAATGTGGCTTCTTTTAAAACAATTAACGACAGTGTTTTTCAAATAAAATTACACAAGTCATTTCCCGGTTTTCTTGGTTTGCTTTCAATGAAATATGCTTCAGTAGTACCAAAAGAAGTAGTGGAAAATCCAGAAATTGATTTTCGTTCACACCCTATTGGAACAGGACCTTTCCAGTTTAAAATTTGGGAAGAAAACGTAAAATTAGTTTTGCGAAAAAATCCAATGTATTTTGAAAAAGATGCCGAAGGGAAAAATTTACCTTATTTAGAAGCCGTTGCAATTACTTTTTTACCCGACAAACAAAGTGGTTTTTTGCAATTTATTCAAGGGAAATTAGATTTTATTTCAGGTTTAGACCCGTCATATAAAGATGAAATTCTGACGCAACGAGGCACTTTGCAAGACAAGTATAAAAACGACATCAACTTAATTACCGGTCCCTATTTGAATACTGAATATTTGGGATTTCGCCTCGATGGAAACAGTAAAGCGGTTAAAAATAAAAGTATGCGTCAGGCGATGAATTATGGTTTTGACCGAAAAAAACTGCTTCTTTATTTACGAAATGGAATGGGAACTCCAGCCACAAGTGGAATGATTCCCGATGGGTTGCCAAGTTTTGAAGTTTTTGAAGGATACGATTATAATCCAGAAAAAGCGATTGAGTTGATTGCGAAATACAAACAAGAAACGGGTGACAAAAATCCGCAACTATTTTTAAGCACCAATGCCTCTTATATTGACATCGCTGAATTTTTACAACGCGAATGGCAAAAAATAGGATTGGATGTTTCTGTAGATATTAATCCGCCTTCGACTTTACGACAAGCGATTTCTACTGGAAAAGTATCCTTTTTCAGAGCCAGTTGGATTGCTGATTATCCGGATGCTGAAAATTATTTATCGCTATTTTACAGTAAAAATTTTGCTCCAAATGGCCCAAATTATACGCATTTTAAAAATGACAAATTTGACCAACTCTATGAAAATGCATTCAAAGAAACTGATACAGAAAAACGATACGAATTATACCGTGAAATGGACAAACTAATCATTGAAGAAGCTCCCGTAATTCCTCTTTTTTATGACAAAGTAGCTCGATTCAGTCGGAAAGAAGTTCAAAATTTAGGCATTAACGGACTTAATATGTTAGATTTAAAACGAGTAAAGAAAACGAAACGATAAATTTTTTAGTGAAAGCATCGGAATGAAACTAATTTTTTAGTAAATTGCTGTGCTTAAATTAAAACAGCTCTGAAACTATGAAATCAACAAAAATATTTACATTACTTTTAATAGCAAGCTCGTTCTTTGCAAACGCTCAGGAAAAGCAGCAAGTGAAAAAATTGCCGCGTGAGGCAACTACATTCTTAGATGCAAATTTTAAAGGAATTCAAATTCAAGAAATGCACAGGGAAAAAGAGGGAACTTCATTTAAATATGAGGTAACACTTGTAAATGGCGCTGAAATCGAATTCAATAGTAGAGGAAGATGGATTGAATTAGAATCTAATACCGTTTCACTTCCTACTACAATGCTACAAAGTTCAGTTGGGACCTATATAAAGAAAACGTATCCAAATGCGATAGTTACCGAAGTCAAGAAAGGTATTCGCTTTAATTTTGTAGAAATTAATAACGAAACGATGCTGCAATTTGATACAGAAGGAAATTTTTATAAAATTTTAAAATAAAAATAAAAACAATAAAGCCTTAGTTCATCACTAAGGCTTTGTTATTTTTAAGAATCTTTTCTCCACTTTTTTGTTTCTTCAAAAACGTGTTCCAAAATTTGTTGTTCTTTTTCATCAAATTCAACATTTCGTCTGGACATTACAAGTCGGGCCGTTTCGAAAGCTTTTTTCGTAATGTAAGTTGAAAATCCCGAAGCGCCACCCCAAGAAAAACTCGGAACGAAATTTCGAGGAAAACCACTTCCAAAAATATTAGTACTTACACCAACTACCGTTCCCGTATTAAACATCGTATTAATTCCGCATTTACTATGGTCCCCCATCATTAACCCACAAAACTGCGAACCTGTTTTAGCAAAACCTTCCGTTTCGTAACTCCACAATTTTACTTCTTCGTAATTATTTTTAAGATTGGAATTATTTGAATCGGCTCCAATATTACACCATTCACCTAAAACAGAATTTCCTAGAAAACCGTCGTGGCCTTTGTTTGAATAAGCAAAAAGAACAGAATTATTTACTTCACCTCCAATTCGAGAATGTGGTCCAACCGTTGTTGCTCCATACACTTTGGTAGCTAACTTTACTTGAGCACCTTCGCATAAAGCAAAAGGTCCACGAATCACAGAACCTTCCATGATTTCTGAATCTTTACCTATATATATTGGGCCTGTTGAAGCATTTAAAGTTACAAATTCTAACTTTGCTCCTTCTTCGATGAAAATGTTTTCAGGCGATATCACGTTAACGCTTTTAGGAATGGGTTGTGACCTCCTGTCTTCCGTCAAAAGTTCAAAATCTTCGCGAATGGCTGCGTCGTTTTTTTGAAAAATATCCCAAGTATTTTCTACTGTTAGAACTTCATCGCTATATTCTAAAATTTCGTAGGTATCAAAATCAACTTCTTCTTGTGATTCTTGCGTAAAAAAGGCAATCACTTCATCGCCTTTAAAAATCGCTTGATTGACTTCAAGATTAGAAACCATTTCAGACAAAACCGCATTTGGTAAAAAAGAAGCGTTTATCATTACATTTTCTTCCATTTCGACCATTGGAAATTTATCCTGCAAATATTCCTCAGTAACTGTCGTTGTTGTTGAGCCTAAATAATTTTCCCATTTCTCGCGAATGGTTAAAATTCCAATTCGAATATCGGCAACCGGTCTTGTGAAAGTAAACGGCAACAAAGCATTACGAACAGTTCCGTCAAAAAGTATATAGTTCATTTCAAAAATTTAAAAGTTTAAGGGTTTAAAAGTTTAAAGGTTTTCTCGCTACTTTTAAAATTAGTCCAAAGTTACAAAGTAAAAATGATTTTTAAGCATAAAAAAAGCCTCCCAAAAGGAAGGCTTTCTATAATTTGAAACACTAACTAAATTATTTAGTGTGCTTAGCGTATTTAGTTTTAAATTTATCAATACGTCCTGCAGTATCAATAAGTTTAGATTTACCAGTGTAAAAAGGGTGAGAAGTTCTAGAAATCTCCAATTTTACAACTGGGTATTCAACACCTTCGTGCTCGATAGTTTCTCTTGTGTCTGCTGTAGATTTAGTGATAAAAACTTCGTCGTTTGACATGTCTTTAAAAGCAACTAATCTGTAATTTTCTGGGTGCGTACCTTTTTTCATAGTAATTTTACTTTATTCGATTTTTGAAATAATCCGTTCTGAAGCTTTTTCATGTTACTGAAAAAGGTATAAACGTCTTACAACTTTTTGTTTATTCTGTTTTTAATTTCAGTTTGCAAAAATACACTTATTTTTCAATATACAAATCTTTAATGCTCTTTTTTTAATCTATTTAGAAAATGATTTTTAAAGATAGTAAAAGTGGAATTGCTATATTTGTAGCTTATTTTGAACAAATAACTAATGACTGACCCTATTAAAAAAATTGGATTCCGAAACGGCTTAATTTTAGGATGCTTTTTGATTCTTCTTTCTACTTATATTAATTTTTTCCATCTAGAATTACTAACAAATGTTTGGCTGGGATTTTCCACAGTATTTATTTTGGTTGCTTTTGGTATATTTTCTATTTTACAAACAAAGACAAAATTAGGAGGATTGATTTCTTTCAAAGAAGCTTTTTCAACTTATTTTTATACCATTCTGGTCGGGAATTTAATGAGTACCATTTACTTATTGATTTTATACCTATTTGTACTTACTCCAGAAACGAAAGACCTTATTCTACAGGGGATGCGTGAGTTTGATATCAATTTACTGAAACAGAACTTAATGCCTCAAAAAAATATTGATGATACGTTAGAATTTTATAAAACATACAACCCGTTTACAATTAGCACAGTCTTTACCGGTTTCATCAAATACCTATTACGAGATTGTTTAATCGGCTTTTTAGTCGCTTTAATATTTAGAAATAAGCGAACACTTTAATTATGAATTTATCTATTGTTATACCGCTTCTCAACGAGGAAGAATCATTAGTAGAACTCCACAATTGGATTTTAAAAGTAATGACAGTCCATAAATTTAGTTATGAAATTGTGTTTATTGATGATGGAAGTACTGATAAATCGTGGTCAATTATTGAAGGTTTATCTGCGGAAAATCCAAGTGTAAAAGGCATTCATTTTTTGAAAAATTTTGGAAAATCACAAGCTTTACATGCAGGTTTTGCAAAAGCTGAAGGTAATGTAATTATAACCATGGATGCTGATTTACAAGACAGTCCAGAAGAAATTCCCGAATTGTACGACATGATTATCAATCAGAATTTTGATTTGGTTTCTGGTTGGAAAAAGAAGCGTTTCGACTCTGTTGTTTCAAAAAACTTACCTTCTAAATTATTCAATTGGGCCGCTAGAAGAACTTCAGGCGTTGAATTGAATGATTTCAATTGTGGACTGAAAGCTTATAAAAAAATCGTTGTAAAAAATATCGAAGTTTCGGGCGAAATGCACCGATACATTCCTGTTTTAGCTAAAAATGCCGGTTTTGGGAAAATTGGAGAAAAGGTGGTTTTACATCAAGCACGAAAATATGGTGTGACAAAATTTGGAATGGACCGTTTTATAAATGGTTTTTTAGACTTAATTACAATTTGGTTTTTATCGCGTTTTGGAAAGCGACCAATGCACTTATTTGGCCTTTTAGGTTCAATTATGTTTGTTGTTGGATTTTTAGCCACACTTTCAATTATAATAATTAAATTAGTAAAATTAAATTCGGGGTATGAAACAATTTTGGTTACGAACAACCCTTTGTTTTATATCGCTTTAACCGCTATGATGATTGGAACTCAATTATTTCTAGCAGGATTTTTAGGTGAAATTATTTTACGAACTAAAAATAACGAAGAAAGATATAAGATTTCGAAAGTGATTTGAAAATAATTTTTGAACTTTGATAAAGTTGCAAACCGTTAATTCAACAAATGGAACAGAATATATTTAGAACTAAAACAGGATATTGTCATATTCTAGCGGATAGAATTCTATTGACCAGAGATGGTATTGCTGGAAATATTGCAAAACTTACTGTAGGAAATAAAATTTCAAGAATTCTAATAATATATGGTTTAATTTCAATCTTCTAATTTTATTTTGCTTTTGAATAATTTAAGGAAGATAAATTTGCTTCGATGGTATTTAATATCATCCTTGGAATCTTTCTACTTTATAACATAAAGAAAAGTTTGAACTATTCTGCAACATCAATTATTGCAAGAGATAGAATTAAAGAAGTCAAATTCATGAACGCAAAATTCGGTGCTACACGTTCAGCATTTGAAGTGGTTTTTGAAGACAACGATGGTAAATTAAAAAAACGTTTAATTTTACTACCAGGTTCTTTAAATAATGGTTCAGCAGAAACTGATAAAGCATTAGCAATAATGAAAAGTGAAAAATTAATAGCTTAAAATCTTGAGGTCACAAATTGCGTCCTCAAGTTTGAAGAAATAATAAAATAGGATATAAAAATAAATAAGATTATGCACATTCCTGAAAACATATTAAGTCAAGTAAATGAATGGTTAACGCCAAGTTTTGACCAAGATACCCAAGAGAAAATCAAAGAAATGATGACTTCATCTCCAAAAGAATTGGAAGAAAGTTTCTATAAAAATTTAGAATTTGGAACCGGTGGCATGCGAGGTGTTATGGGTGTCGGAACCAATCGTATTAATAAATATACGTTGGGAAAAAACACACAAGGCATTGCCAATTACATGAAGCAGGTTTTTCCAAAAAGCGATTTAAAAGTGGCAATTGCATTTGATTGCCGTCACAATAGTAACACTTTAGCAAAAGTAGTTGCTGATGTTTTTTCGGCAAATGGTATCAAAGTGTATTTATTTTCGGATATGCGACCGACTCCCGAATTGAGTTTTGCAGTAAAACATTTAAACTGTCAAGCAGGAATTGTATTGACTGCCTCACACAATCCTCCTGAATATAATGGATACAAAGTATATTGGGAAGATGGCGGACAAATAGTTCCTCCACAAGATGCAGCAATTATCAATGAAATTGAGAATTTACGTTACGACCAAATTCAATTTCATGCAAATGAGAAGTTGATTGAATATATCGATAAAGATGTAGATGAAGCTTTCATAAAATCATCGATTGAAAATGCGAGTTTCAATACTTCAGCTGCTGCAAAAGACAATTTGAATATTGTTTTCACTTCACTTCATGGAACTTCAATCAAGATTGTTCCGGATACTTTAGCGAAAGCAGGTTACAAAAATGTGCATTTAGTTCCTGAACAATCGGTGCCAAATGGTGATTTTCCAACCGTAAAATCTCCAAATCCAGAAGAACCGGAAGCGTTGACTATGGCATTGGCTTTAGCCGAAAAATTAAATTCCGATATTGTAATTGGAACTGACCCGGATTGTGACCGATTAGGTGTTGCCGTTCGAGATACCAACGGAAAAATGATTTTGCTGAACGGAAACCAAACAATGGTGATGATGACGGCATTTTTATTGGAACAATGGAGAAAAGAGGGGAAAATTAATGGCAAACAATTCATTGGTTCAACGATTGTTTCTACGCCAATGATGTTGGCTTTGGCTGATGGTTATGATGTAGAATGCAAAGTAGGATTGACTGGTTTCAAGTGGATTGCTAAAATGATTAAGGATTTTCCAGAATTGGAATTCATCGGTGGTGGTGAAGAAAGTTTTGGATTTATGGTTGGTGATGCCGTTCGTGATAAAGATGCTGTTGCTGCAACTTTGTTGATTTGCGAAATTGCCGCTCAAGCAAAAGCCAACGGAAGTAGCGTTTACCAGGAATTAATCAATTTATACATCGACTTTGGGTTCTATAAAGAATCTTTAGTTTCATTAACCAAAAAAGGAATTGAAGGAGTTGCCGAAATCAATAAAATGATGGTTGATTTACGTGAAAATCCATTGAAAGAATTGGGTGGTGAACGCGTAATTATGGTTGAAGATTACAATAATTCAACAGCTGAAAATATTTTGACTAGCGAAATTGAATCACTTTCTATTCCACAATCGAATGTTTTGATTTATTATACTGAAGACGGTTCAAAAATCGCTGCACGACCAAGTGGAACGGAACCAAAGATTAAATTTTACGTAAGTGTAAACACTAATTTGGACTCAAAAGAGGATTTCGAAAGCACTTCTGAATATTTAGACCAAAAAATTCAAGCCATATTAAAAGATTTAAACGTTAATTAATGAGTAGTATCAAACAAATAATTCCTTTTGTAAAGCCGTATAAAAAGTATGCTTTTCTAAACATATTTTTCAACGTACTTTATGCGCTTTTCAGCACACTTTCATTTCTTGCCTTGATGCCAATGTTAGATGTACTATTTGGACAAGCAAAAAAGAATTATACGGAACCGGTTTACAATGGGATTTTTGAAATAAAAAGTTTTTTCGAAAATTATTTAAGTTTTCACTTAACTAGATTTACAGAAGAAAATGGTATAAGGTTCACTTTAGGTATTTTAGTTACAGCAATTATTACTATTTTCTTGCTTAAAAATTTATTTGATTATTTAGCGATGTTCTTTATCACTTTTCTTAGAAACGGAATTGTAAAAGACATGAGAAACGCTTTGTATAAAAAAACATTAGAATTACCAATCGCTTTTTTTTCAGAGAAACGAAAAGGAGATACGATTGCTCGAATTTCAAATGATGTAAATGAGGTACAAAACTCGATGCTTTCCATTTTGGAAATAATTGTAAAAGAACCACTTACCATTATTTTTACCATTACAGCGATGTTTTTTTTAAGTACTGAATTAACTATTTTTGTTTTCATTTTTATTCCAATTTCGGGCTATATTATTTCATTAATTGGAAAACAATTAAAAAAGAAATCAACAAAAGCACAAGAAGAACAAGGCATTTTTCTTTCTACCATTGAAGAAACTTTAGGTGGTTTGAAAGTCGTTAAAAGTTATAATTCTGAAAAGTATTTTAATACTGTTTTTCAAAATTCAACTGCAAAATTCTTTCATTTATCCAATTCAATTGGCCATCGTCAAAATTTAGCTTCTCCTGTAAGTGAGTTTATGGGAATCTTCGTTATTGCTATTCTATTATGGTATGGAGGAAATATGGTTTTGGTGGATGAAACCTTAAAAGGAGCGGCATTTATAACTTTTATGGGCTTCGCTTATAATATTTTGACACCTGCAAAATCAATTGCAAAAGCTTCGTATGCTGTCAAAAAAGGAAATGCAGCTGCTGAACGAATTTTGGAGATTTTAGACCAAGAAAATCCAATTCAGAATACGTTCGATGCCATTACAAAAAATGAATTTCACGATAAAGTTTCAATTAAAAACATTAATTTTAAATATGAAGATGAAATCGTTTTGAAAAACTTTTCATTGGACATTAAAAAAGGACAAACGGTGGCTTTGGTAGGTCAATCTGGAAGCGGAAAAAGTACAATTGCTAATTTACTGACTCGATTCTACGATGTTCATGATGGTGAAATTAAAATAGATGAAAGTAATATCAAAGATTTAGACCTGCAATCACTTCGTGGATTAATGGGATTAGTAACGCAAGACAGCATCTTATTCAATGATACAATTAGGGCGAATATTGCTTTGGGAAAATTAAACGCTTCGGATGAAGAAATTATCGATGCTTTGAAAATTGCCAACGCTTTTGAATTTGTGGATAAATTACCAAAAGGCATTTATACCAATATTGGCGACAGCGGAAATAAATTATCAGGAGGTCAAAAACAACGACTGTCGATTGCGAGAGCGGTTTTGAAAAATCCTCCGATAATGATTTTAGATGAAGCAACTTCAGCACTGGATACTGAAAGCGAAAAATTCGTGCAAGTAGCTTTAGAAAATATGATGCAAAACAGAACATCGATTGTAATTGCACATCGCCTTTCAACTATTCAAAAAGCAGATAAAATTGTGGTGATACAGAACGGTCAGATTGCCGAACAAGGTTCTCACGACGAACTTTTAGCTTTGAATGGAACGTACACAAGATTAGTGAATATGCAGTCTTTTGAATAAAAACTTATAATTTCAAATTTATGAAAAGAGAATATTTTGGAATGCTTTTTATCGCTATTAGCGTTATTATAATTATTGGTTGCGGATATATTTTCGGTGACGAAGCTGTATTTGAAAATATAAATCGGTTTATTGTAATTTGGATTCTTGTTGGTTTTTATGCCGGACAATATTCTATGAAATTTCCAAAAGCATTTTAAATGCACATTTTAGACAAAAACATCAAGCTTCCAGATGACCCAGATACGATTATTTGGAAATACCTGGACTTGTCTAAATTTGTCGACTTATTGCTTTATAAGAAACTCTTTATGTCCAGGTCGGATAAGTTTGAAGACCAATACGAAGGAACTTTCAGCGAACCAACTTATGAAGAGATTAAAAAACTAGCAAAAGACAATCCCAATTTCTTAGACAATTATAAAACACATCGAAAAAATGTAGTTATCAGTAGTTGGCATATTAATGAATACGAAAGCTTTGCGATGTGGCAAATTTTCACACAAAAAAATGAAGGTTTAGCAATTCAATCCACCTTGGGAAAACTTCAAAAAGCGTTGAAAATTGAAACAGAGTTCGAACAATACATTGGTGAAGTAAACTATATTGACTACAAAAAAGAGTATATTCCGTTTGAAAATACGTTTTTCCCTTTTCTGTTTAAACGAAAGAGTTTTCAGTATGAAAGGGAAGTTCGGGTGATTTCTGACGTTACTAAATTCAACATCGAAATTGACAACGGCTTAAAAATAGATGTTAATCTTGAAGAACTGATAGGAAAGGTTTACATCCATCCAAAATCAGAAAACTGGTATAAAAAACTGGTTATGGACTTGGTTTCTCGTCTCGGATTTGATTTTGAAACTGAGAAATCAGATTTAGAAAGTGATATTTTAATCTAAATCAAGTAGCTCAATTTCAATAATTAGACGCCAACTATTCTTTTACTCAAAAAATATTTTGTAAGTTTGTGATGAACTTTAAAAATTTAGTACCATGGTTGCCGTAATTATCAAAGTCGTTTCTATCCTTGTCACAGTTATCACACTTCTTTTTAACTACTTTTTTTAAATCGGATTGTAATTTTCGATAGTAAAATCAGTACTCAATAAATCTACAAAATGGTAGTTAATGCGGTCGTTTTTATCAAATTGACCATTTTGATTTGTGTCTTCAATCGTTCTGAAATAAAGTCGGTTTTTAGATTCTACTAAATTCCAATCAATCAACTCTTGCATATTCGTACTTAATTTCTTGAAATTTTCTCCGGAAATCGTACTGATGTATAATGCTTTAATATCATTTGCATCTAATTTACTATCGCGATTTGTATCCATATCCACTATCGTATAAACTAGTAACTGTTTTTTTGACTTTTCAAATACCGTATTTAAGTAACTAACATTACTAATAACCATTTTCTTATCGGTTAAAAGATGCATTTCAGTAGAATCTACGTGCTGAAATTTTAAATTCTGTAAAAATCCAGTTAACTCAAATCGGTTATAATTCGACACTGAAAAACTTACTTTATCCGTATTTGAAGTTCCGTAAGTTGATTTTGACCGACCTTCATACACTCTGAAATCACCAATGGGATGGATTAAATAAGAAGTGCCTTCCATTTGAATGGGCAAATCAGCAATTGCAATTTGCGAAGAATCTACTGCAACTGTTTTAATTTCTGTTTTGGAGGTATTTTCATACGTCACTTTCGGCGTTTCTTTTTCTTGTTTACAATTCAAAAACATCAAAGAAGTCAACGCTATCAATATAAGTTTACTGTTTTTCATGGTAGTTGTAATTCATTCAAATATAACAAATCTATTTCTAAAATCGAAAATTGAACTTTAAAGTTTGGCAGTCAATTTTAAATTGAAAACTCGGGTAGTCAAATAATTTGGAACTCCGTATTGATTTTTTGTATAAACATCACGAACCCAAGTGTTCGTAATGGAATTCTGATTATTAAATAAGTTGAAAATTTCAAAGCCTATTGATAAATCTTCAAACTTCTTCAGCCAATGATTTTCGGCACGACTTGCGTTATTTTCAGTCAAAACATACGAAAAACCTGCATCTGCACGACGGTAATGCCTCAAACGACTTTGATATGCATACGGATCGGCATACGAAGGCGAACCTCCAGGAAGTCCCGTATTATAAACCATATTCAAATATACTTTTACACTCGGAATATTAGGCATGTAATCTTGAAACAAAGCGCCAAATTTTAATCGTTGATCTGTAGGTCGAGCAATATAGCCTTTGTTATCAATGTTTTCTTCTGTTTTCATGTAACCAAAACTCAACCACGATTCGGTTCCTGGAACAAATTCTCCGTTTAAGCGAATATCAAGTCCTTGTGCAAACGCTTTTGCGTTATTATTTGCAGCATAGCGAATTCGGACGTTTTCTAAAGTATAAGGATTTACGTCAGTCAATGATTTGTAGTATAATTCAGAAACCAATTTAAATGGTCGGTTCCACATTTTAAAACTAAAATCATTACTCAAAACAATGTGAACCGATTGTTGCGCTTTTACATCTGGAAGCACCGTTCCTGATTCATCTCGAAGTTCTCTATAAAACGGTGGTTGGTGATACAATCCTCCTGAAACTCGAAAAACCATGTCTTTTTCCCATTTTGGCTTAATCGCAATTGAAGCTCTTGGACTAAACACAAATTGAGAAGCATTCTCCAAACCATCTCCAGAAACCGTCCACTGATGCCCACGAACTCCCGCATTATACCAAATATCTGCTGTTCCTAATTTTCCTTTATTACTCCATTGAGCATAACCAGAAAATCTATTTATGTTGACATGATTTGTAGCACGAACATTTTTATAAGGAGATAAAGGTCCAACATACGGTTGATAAGGTTGGTCGTTTCCTAAAAACGGAACAATAGGTGGATTCAAAGAAAAACCTGCCGAATCAATTACTTCCCACTCCACTACTCTATCTTTAATGTCTTCTCTTGTATATTTAAAACCCCATTCAATCGTATTGTTCTGGATTTTATTGACTCCTTTTACTTCTCCGTTGAAAATTAAAGCATCTAAATTATTTCGAGCATGATTAAATTGCGAACCAACACCCTCCGAATACGTCACTTCTCCGAAATTTTCAGAACCCAAATTTCCATCCACTTCTCCCAAAGAATACTGTGCCAAAATATCAAAATATTCTTGTTCAATCGTATGATAAGCTGAACCAATAAATTTTAAAGTGAAATTTTCATTGACCTCGTAAACCGATTTCAAAGCTCCAAAATAGGTTTCATATTCATCTTTTTCCTGACCTTGGTAAAAAATACTTAAAGCGATTGGGTCGTCAATGGTTCCGAAATTAGTTTGACGTGTTAACGGTTCGTAATGGTATTTATTTTGGGAAATGTTTCCTAGAAAACTAAAGTGCCATTTCGTATTTGGTGTAAAAGTCAAATAGGTTTGTACATCGGCAAAAGTAGGTTTGAAGTTCGATTCCGTTTCTTGACTGTTTACCAAAAGACTGTTGTCTCTATAACGCAAACCAGCGATTCCGGTCCATTTTTGATTTTTAGAAATACCTTCAACAGCAACGCTTCCTCCAAGGAAACTTGCTTCCGCAGCCACGCCAAATTTCTTCGGGATTCGATACGTAATATCTAAAACGGAGGAAAGTTTGTCTCCAAACTTCGCTTGAAATCCTCCCGCAGAAAAATTAACATTTTGAACCAAATCCGTATTGGTAAAACTCAAACCTTCTTGTTGGCCTGAACGAATTAAAAACGGACGATAGACTTCAATTTCATTTACATATACTAAGTTTTCATCATAATTTCCACCTCGAACGGAGTATTGTGTACTTAATTCGCTATTGCTATTCACTCCAGCAAAAGTTTTCATCACATTTTCTACTCCTGCATTTGCTCCAGGAATTTTTCTGATGGTTGGTGGGTCAATATTGACAATTCCTTCAATTCGGTCGCGTTTATTTTTTACAATAGTTACTTCCTGCATTTGTTCCGCCCTGTTGTTTAAAACGGGGTAAAATTCAAAATCTTCGTTAAGCGAAAATGTTCGTATTAAAATGACATTTTTAAAACTAATGTGAGAAAATATAATGGTGATTTTTTTATTTGCAGGAACATCTAAAACATAAAAACCCGTTTCATCAGAAACAATGTTTTTATTAGAATTAGAAATCGTCACATCCCGAACAGGTTGATTGAATTCATCTAGAATAACTCCTTTTATTCGTGCAGTTTGTCCAAAAACATTGGCTAGCGAACAAGATAAGAATAGGAACAGTAGAATGTGCTTTGTTTTCAAAAGGTCAACGTGTTTATTTAGTATTTCTAAAAAAGTGAGTTTCAAAGATAGTAGAATTCCCAACATTATCGGTTACTTCCAACTTAAATTCGTTTCGACCGTCTTGCAAAAATTGCCCATCAAAAGTATACGTGATTCGAGCATCTTTATAATCATAATCAAATAAAATCCAGTTTCCATTGATGTAACCATTGTACGAATCGATTCCGGAGAAATCGTCACTAATGGAAAAATCAATTGAATTTTGTGTGCTCAACCATTTGCCTTCCGAGATATTAATCGCTCGAACTTTTGGTGCGGTTGTATCTTCTGCCAAATAGAATTTGCCTAAATTTTTAGTATAAGTCGTAAATGTACTGTCTTTTACTTTCGTCGAATTGTAGCGTTTACTTTTCCCGTCTAAAGAAGCTATAAACGATTTTTTCTTTTGCTCTTCCGTCAAAGAATTATCGTCAATAGTCACTTTAATATTTTTATGAACTGCTACTGAACCGTCGTGAAACGTCAATGTATCATCTTTAACATCAAAATTCACATAGAAATCTTCATAGAAAGTTCCTTCCTCGACAAAAACCGACATATTATCTTTTTTGTACATATTATCATTATTCGCTTTCAGAAAATAAGGTGTTTTTACAACCTTATTGGGCGTTTCAGATGCTACAGCAGAATACTGAATGGGAATATTAATCACTACTTTATTATTGTGGTAATCGCGAACTTCAATTCGATACGTATTGCTAATATTTGGCTTGACCACCACAATTCCGTTTGTTTTATCCGACTTAATTATACTTAACGGATAGGGATTTTCCATAAAAAGTCTCTGAATTCGAACGCCCGTTCTTTTATACCGTGGAAAATCTAACAAGGCATTTATATAGCGACTTTCGTCAAATGCAAATGTGTTAAACTCATAATTAAAAGATTGCTTTCCGTTCAAAAATGATTGTACCTGATACGTTCCATTTTTATTGTAATTAAAATCAAACATATCATAGGCATTAATACCAAATCCAACCGCTCCATTAACCAAAACTTTATCCGCCATAAAAGTGCCGTCAGGTTGTTTCGTATAATTTATGGCTAAAGGTTCTTGTGATTTATTTATTATTGAATTTTCTCCAATAGGATAAGCCATTAAAGTACTTACTACAGGTTCTCTTGTATCTTTAATTAAAGCATCAAAACCAAAAAGTAAAGGATTTATAGGTTTTTCTGATTTGGTATCCCTAATCTCAAAATGCAAATGAGGACCACCCGAGCCGCCGGTATTTCCAGAAAGTGCAATAATTTCACCTTGTTTAACGACCAATTCATCTGGTTTTAGAAAAAGCTCAATTTCAAATGCTTTCTCTTTATAATGCGATTTTATAATGTAATCTTGTATTTTACCACTTCCTTTCAGCAAATGACCATAAACAGTGGTATAACCATTGGGATGTGTTACATAAATTGCTTTACCGTAACCGTAACTCGAAATTTTTATCCGAGAAACATATCCATCAGCGGAAGCATAGACATTCAAACCCTCTTTTCGGTCGGTTTTAAAATCTAAACCCGTATGGAAATGGTTGTTTCGCAACTCACCAAACGAGCCAGACAAACTCAATCGAATGTCGAGTGGAGCTACAAAGTAATCCTTTGGATACTCATTTTGAGCACAAAGAGATATAGAAAAAAGCAAAAATAAAAGGCGTATATTCATAGCTAACATTTTCTGCGAAGGTAAAAAATTAATGTGACGGTCTAATTATTTTAAAAGAATTATAACGCACTATTCACCATAATATTAGCATCAAAATTACGATTAATTATAAAAAAACTCCAAAACTATTGTGTAATAAAATAGTAATACTAACTTTGTGATTATAAGTAACGAATAATGATTCGATGAGTGAAATTGCAGAAATAGTTGATACTCTTGAAGATAAAGTAAAAAAACTTTTTAGTAAACTAGAAGGTTTAGAAAAAAATTCTCAAGATTTAAAACTAGAATTACAAAAAGCTGCAAAAATAATCAATCAACAATCTAGTGAAATGGATGCTTTAAAAAAGCAATATGACGCCCTGAAACTAGCAAATTCATTACTTGGCAGTGAAGAAAATAAACGAGATACGAAGCTTAAAATAAATTCATTAATTCGGGAAATTGACTACTGTATCAAGCAGTTATCAGATTAAAATATGGACGAAAAGCTTAAAATTAAAATATCAATAGCCGACCGAGTGTACCCTTTAAACGTAGACATGTCGCAAGAAGAAGGATTGAGAAGTGCTTCTAAAAAAATTGATGTGATGATTAAGCAATTTGAAGAGAATTATGCCGTTAGAGATAAACAAGACGTTCTAGCCATGTGTGCTTTGCAATTTGCATCGCAAGTAGAGCAAAAACAAATTGATACAGTTGAAGACAGTACCAAAACCACCGAAAGATTGAAAAAATTAAATGATTTATTAGATAATTTTCTCACAAAATAATACGTTCTTAACATAGACTAAAATACTGCCTACATTAGTTTTTATTTGGTAAACTCAACACTAACAAATTAGAATGAGCAAATCATCGCTACTAGAGCAAGCCTTTTAAATAAGGAAGCTTGAACAGTGAGTTAGCTCAAAACTTGTCCTTTCGAGTTTATACATTTCCCTAATGTAGGCTTTTTTATATACAAACAAAAACAAAAAATGGAATCAATAGTAATTATAATTTTAGCAGCAATCATAGGAGCTGCCGTAGGTTTTGCAATAGCAAAGAAGTTAGAAAAAAGCAGCTCTTCTAGTTTAATTAAAAATGCAAAACAACAGTCTTCTTCTATTTTAAAAGAAGCAAATTTAGAAGCAGAAAGCATTAAAAAAGATAAAATTCTTCAAGCAAAAGAGAAATTTATTGAAATGAAATCAGAACACGAACAAGTAATTTTGGGTCGTGATAAAAAAGTTGCTGAAGTTGAAAAAAGAGTCCGTGACAAGGAGTCTCAAATTTCTAGTGAATTGGCTAAAGCCAAAAAATCAAATGACGATTCAGAAGCTAAAATCAAAGAATACGATGCTAAACTTGAAGTTTTAGAACGCAAACACCACGAAGTGGAACGTATGCACAAAGGGCAACTCGAACAATTGGAAGTTATTTCGGGTCTTTCGGCAGAAGATGCTAAAAACCAACTTATTGACGGTTTGAAAGCTGAAGCTAAAAGTAGTGCGATGTCTTATTTGCAAGACACCATGGAGGAAGCAAAATTAACAGCTCAACAAGAAGCTAAGAAAATAATTATCAATACCATTCAACGTGTTGGAACCGAAGAAGCAGTTGAAAATTGCGTTTCTGTCTTCAATATTGAATCGGATGACGTTAAAGGTAGAATTATTGGTCGTGAAGGACGTAATATCCGTGCTATTGAAGCCGCAACTGGTGTCGAAATTATTGTAGATGATACTCCAGAAGCCATTATCCTTTCTTGTTTTGACCCGGTTCGTAGAGAAGTCGCTCGTTTGGCTTTACATAAATTGGTGACTGACGGAAGAATTCACCCAGCGAGAATTGAAGAAGTTGTTGAAAAAACTAGGAAACAAATTGACGACGAAATTATCGAAGTGGGTAAACGTACGGTAATTGATTTAGGAATTCACGGATTACACCCTGAATTAATCAAAGTCATTGGTCGAATGAAATACCGTTCGTCTTACGGACAAAATTTATTGCAACACTCCAGAGAGGTTTCCAAACTTTGTGGAATTATGGCTGCAGAATTGGGATTGAACGTAAAACTGGCCAAAAGAGCTGGTTTACTTCACGATATTGGAAAAGTGCCTGATACAGAAAGTGATTTACCTCACGCTTTGTTAGGAATGCAATGGGCTGAAAAATATGGCGAAAAAGAAGAGGTTTGCAACGCTATTGGAGCTCACCACGATGAAATTGAAATGAAAACATTATTAGCACCCATCGTTCAGGTTTGTGATGCTATTTCTGGAGCGCGTCCTGGTGCAAGACGCCAAGTTTTGGATTCTTACATCCAACGTTTGAAAGATTTAGAAGAAATTGCTTTTGGATTTCACGGTGTGAAAAATGCATACGCGATTCAAGCGGGTCGTGAACTTCGTGTGATTGTGGAAAGTGAAAAAGTAAGTGATGATAATGCTTCTACCTTATCTTTCGATATCTCACAAAAAATTCAGACGGAAATGACGTATCCAGGTCAAGTAAAAGTGACCGTAATTAGAGAAACTAGAGCGGTAAATATTGCGAAATAAGAAGAACAGTTGTCAGTTGTCTGTTTTCAGTTGATAATAATTAAAGAATAAAAAAGAAAGACTTGTTGAAAATTCAGCAAGTCTTTTTTAGTTATATGCGTTTCTTGGATGAAAATCATTAACTACATCGTGCAAATGTTGGCGGTCTAAATGCACGTAAATTTCAGTAGTAGTAATGGATTCGTGTCCCAACATCATCTGAATCGAACGTAAATCGGCACCGTTTTCTAGCAAATGTGTCGCAAATGAGTGTCGGAAAGTATGTGGACTGATGGTTTTTTGTAAATTAATTTCAACTGCTAATCGTTTGATAATCGTAAAAATCATCGCTCGACTGAGTTGCTTTCCGCGACGGTTTAAAAACAACGTATCGCTATCTTCCTTTTGAATGACTTGGTGGCATCGCACTTGGTCTTTGTAAATAGTGATGTATTTCTCGGTAATTTCTGCAATAGGGACAAAACGCTGTTTATTTCCTTTTCCAGTAATTTTTATAAAACCTTCTTCAAAAAATAAATCAGATATTTTAAGAGCTACTAATTCTGAAACCCGAAGCCCACAACCGTAAAGTGTTTCTAAAATGGCGCGATTCCGTTCTCCTTCTTTTGAAGACAAATCTACTGCTTCAATCAAATTATCAATTTCTTCAACTGCTAACGTATCCGGCAATTTTCTGCCTAAACGCGGTGATTCAATCAATTCTAAAGGATTGTCCACTCGGTAATCTTCAAAAATAAGATACGTAAAAAAACTTTTCAAACCCGAAATAATTCGAGCTTGTGACCGAGGATTAACTTTTTTTGCCACTTCGTAAATGAACTGTTGCACAACTTCTTCTTTAATACTAATAGGTGAATCAGCAATGTTTTTTGATTCTAAAAAAAGCAATAGCTTTTCGATGTCATAACAATAACTATCGATGGTATTTTGAGACATACCACGTTCAATTTTTAAATACGATTGATAACTTTTGATATAAGAATTCCAACTCATTGCACAAAGGTCGAAAATATAAGTTCATATAAAATACGTATTTCAATTATTATTGCAGTCCATTTTATAAAAAATACGTAGAACTACGTATTGTTTATTTAACTTAATTTACTAATATTTGCTTTATTAAAGTTATATATTGTCGAGTAAAAGATTTTTTTTAAGTGACACGGTTAAAATCATATTGATAAGTTCTTAAAAATTTTAACATTTTTTATTTCAAAATTTAAATACATTATTTATATTTGCTTAAACATTATAAAACAACAATTATGAAAAAATTATTTTTAGTAGCGATTGCTACAGTAGGATTTGTGTTTTCAGGAACTGCTCAAGAATCTCAAATCAAAGTAGGACTTGATGCAGGAATCCCAATGGGAGATATTAAGGATGGGTCTTCTTTTAATTTAGGTGCTAATGCTGCATACATGTGGACTGGTGTTGCTGAAGGGCTTGATGTTGGTGCTGGTGTTAGCTATAATACTTACTTTGCAAAAGAAATTGAGTACTTTGATGGTTTTGAAAACGTTAAAGAAAAAGGAGACAACGCAAATTTCCTGCCTATTTACGCTACGGCTAATTACAGTTTCACAGAAAACATTTTTGCTGGAGCTGACTTAGGTTATGCTGTTGGCTTAACAGATGGAATTGACGGTGGATTTTATTACCAACCAAAAGTAGGATATCAAACAGAAATGTTTGAAGTATTTATTGGTTATAAAGGACTTTCTAGTGAACAAACAGCAACTTTTGATGATGGATTTGGAGGAACTGCTTCTATCACTGCAACTACAGTTTTTTCTTCAATCAACGTAGGATTCAACTACAAATTTTAATTTAAAAATTAAGTTTTTAAAAATGTGAAGAGAAATCTTCACATTTTTTTTGCTCTAAATTTTCCTAGTAATAATCTCCTCTCACAGCTTAAATGTCGTATTTTTGTCTTTAAATTAAATAAAAAATACAATGAAAAAGATTTTTTTAGTTGCCGCAGTTTTATTTTTAGGAGTCAGTGCGTCAAATGCTCAAGATTTGAAATTTGGTGCAAAAATTGGTTCTAATTTTTCTACACTTGACGGAGACGGCGTTAATGGAGACAACTTAACAAGTTTCCACGTTGGAGCACTTGTAGAATTGAATTTAATTCAAAACTTTTCTCTTCAATCAGAGTTGATGTATTCTTCTCAAGGTACAGAGCTTAATAATGAAGATTATAAATTAGATTATGTTTCATTACCTGTATTGGCTAAGTTTTACGTCATTACTGATAAATTAAGTTTAGAAGCAGGACCCCAATTTTCATTTTTAATTAACGAAGATGTTCCAGATGCATTCCGTACAAAAACATTTGATTTTGCAGCTGTTGGTGGTCTAGGCTATAACCTAACTTCATTTATTTTTGTTCAAGCCCGTTATGTAGTGGGATTGACTGATACATCAAAAGATGCTTCTGTAACTAATAAAGTGATTCAATTATCTGCAGGATTGCGTTTTTAATAAATCAATATACAAGTTTTATAAGCCGTTCCAAAAGAGCGGCTTTTTTTTGTATTTTTACTCAAAATCAAACTTCATGAATATCATCATTATCAATGGTCCCAACTTGAATTTGCTGGGAAAAAGAGAACCAGAAATTTACGGAACTGCTTCTTTTGAAGACTATTTCAAAATACTTCAGGGAAAATTTCCTTCTGCGGCACTGCATTATTTTCAAAGTAATATAGAAGGTGAATTAATTGATAAATTGCATGAAATTGGTTTTTCTTACGATGGAATTATTTTGAATGCTGGAGCTTACACCCACACTTCCATTGCCATTGCCGATGCCGTAAAATCAATTACAACTCCTGTAATTGAAGTACACATTTCCAATACTTATTCTCGTGAAGAATTTAGACATCAATCGTTCATCGCTCCAAATACCCACGGAATCATCATCGGTTTTGGACTCAAAAGCTATGAACTTGCCCTACAATCATTTTTATAAAAAAATCATGCAACCTTTTGGACTCAAAAAGCGTCTATCTAATTAACCAAAAACAAATCTTTAAATGAAAAAAATTACTTCGCTTTTATTTTTATTTTACGCTACTTTTCTATCCGCACAAATCAAGGGAACGATTACGGATGAAAAAGGAGAAACACTTCCCGCAGTTTCAGTTTTTATTGAAAACACGTACAATGGAACCTCTTCAAACGAACAAGGAGCTTATGAATTGAATGTTAAAACCAAAGGAAATTACACCATTATTTTTCAATATTTAGGATTTAAAACAGTCAAGAAATCAATTAACGTAACTCAATTTCCGTTTATTCTAAATGTAAAATTAGCGGAAGAAAATATTGATTTGGCAGAAGTGGTTATTAATACCAAAGAAAATCCAGCAAATAAAGTGATTCGAAAAGCCATTGCCGCTCGAAAAAACAATTCAGATATGATGGCACGTTTCAAAGCCGACTTTTACTCTAGAGGAATTTTCAAATTAAAAGATGCTCCTAAAAAAATATTCGGTCAGGAAATTGGCGATATGGACGGTTCCCTAGATTCTACAGGAACGGGAATTATTTATCTTTCAGAAACGATTTCTAAAATCATGTATGAAAAACCAAGTAATTTTAAAGAGCGAATTATTGCCTCAAAAATAAGCGGAAACGACAATGGTTACAGCTACAATTCAGCTCGGGGAAGTTTTTTTGATTTTTACAGCAATACTGTTTCTCTAGGTGCTAAAATGATTTCGCCGATAGCTGACAATGCTTTTGGCTATTATAAATTTGTTTTAGAAGGTACTTTTCAAGACGAAAACAATCAGATGATTAACAAAATCAAACTCATTCCTAAACGTGATTCAGAACCGGTTTTTGAAGGTTACATTTATATTGTAGAGGACAGTTGGGCCATTTATGGTGTTGATGTGATAGTCAAAGGGTATCGTGCTAAACAGGAGTTTATGAACACAATGAATCTCAAACAAAATTTCAGTTATAATAACAAAAATCACATTTGGTCTAAAAACAGTCAGTCGTTAGAATTTAACGCAGGTGCTTTTGGGATTATGTTTTTAGGAAAATTTACACAAGTTTTTACGAATTATGAATTTCCGGACGAGTTCAGCAAAAAAACTTTTACCAATGAAATATTAAGTTTTGAGGAAGGTTCTAATAAAAAAGACTCTCTTTTTTGGAACACTACACGTCCCGTTCCATTGACAGTAGAAGAATCGACAGATTACATCAAAAAAGACAGTTTGCAAACACTACGTAAATCTGATAAATATTTAGATTCAATTGATGCTAAACACAACCGCTTTAAAATCATTGACGTGCTTACGGGTTACAGTTATAGGAATTCCAAAACCAATTCGACCATTGGATTTGATGGCGTAGCTGATTTGATTTCGGTAAGTCACAATACCGTTCAAGGCTGGAATTTAAATACCGGCTTTTTCTTTACGAAATATAACGAAGAAAATGGAAAATACACCCGCATAAAGTCTACTTTTAATTATGGTTTTGCCGAAGACCGATTGAGAGTTTACGGAAATTTCTTACACCGATTCAATACACAAAATTACGCTACGTTAAATGTTTCTGGAGGAAGTACGGTCAGTCAATACAATTCAAGCGAACCGATTTCTAAATTTATAAATTCGATAAGTACGTTGTTTTTCAAAAACAATTTTATGAAATTGTACAACAAGGAATTTGCTAAAATTGATTTTAGTCAAAATATTGCCAATGGAATTTTTCTTTCCGCAGGTTTGGAATATGAACAGCGAAAAAACTTGTTCAACAACAGTGATTATGTAATCATTAAAAATGATGACGATTTTACTTCCAATAATCCTTTGGCTCCAAATGACTACACTACTCCCGCATTTATAACTCATCATCTAACGAAAGTCAACATTGGAACTCAAATTAATTTTGGTCAAAAATACATTTCGCGACCCGATGCTAAACTAAATTTAAGAAATACAAAATATCCGATTTTGTATTTCAATTTTGAAAAGGCATTTGCTGCAACCGATACCAATTATAAATATGAACACCTTTCAGGACGCGTTTCTTACAATAAAACCTTAGGAAACAAAGGTACTTTTACTACCAATTTTAAAGGAGGAAAATTCTTTAATGCCGATGGAATTTCATTTATCGATTACCAGCATTTTAACGGAAATCAAACCCACATTGGTACAAGTGCCAGTTATTTGAATGTGTTTAATTTGATGCCGTATTATACGAATTCAACCAATGATTCCTATTTTGAAATGCATGCTGAACATAATTTTGAAGGTTTTATTATGAATAAAATTCCTTTAATCAACAAGCTTCACAGTACTTTAGTGGTTGGATTCCACAATTTAGCAGTTCCAGATAGAAAGCCTTACCAAGAGTTTAGTATTGGTTTAGACCATTTGGGATTTGGTAAATTCAAGATTTTCAGGTTGGATTATGTGCGTTCGTATCAAAATGGCTATCAAGGCGACGGTCTCATTTTTGGACTCCAGATATTGAATATTTTAAATTAAACAAATAGTACAATCCATAAAAAAGCCGAAGTCAATAAATTGAACTTCGGCTTTCGATTTTATATATGTTATAGTATTGTTGTAAAGCAGTTCTGTTCTAGACAAGCAATACTAGAAAATCGCTTCATCTTCTGCTATACTCCAAACTGCATTAAATGATGATTTAGGTGTTTGTAAAACAAGTTATTCCATTCCGTTTTGGTCAAAATTCCGAAAGAATGGCTTTCCTTATTATCGAAATAATTACTTCCTAATTCTTGGGTTTTGATGACGTAAAAAATTAATCGGTCTTTTTCATCCTTGAAATTTTTCTCATTTGTCACAAGAAATTCAGGTGCTGTCCGACCATTCTTAGGATATGGTTTTTCACTTACCACCATATTCTTTACAAATACTTTAAGCAACCATTTCTTCAAGCCATTAGGTTTTGGATGTTTGTCGTCGTATACAAGCTCGTATGTTACATTACAATGCGCCAACATTTGGTCAACGGTCATCTTTCCCCATTTCGATTCAGAACTAGGATTTAATACATTTATGCGTCCAATAATTTTTTCTGAAATAGATTTATCAAATATATCTTCCATTACCTTTATAGTTCAGCTGTTTTTTTTGTTAGTTGCGCATTTTTTTTGTACAAATTTGTATTACTCTTCTCGTACAATTTTAGCACCTAAAGCTCGTAATCTTTCGTCAATTCGTTCGTAACCACGATCGATTTGTTCAATATTTTGAATTGTACTTGTTCCTTTTGCAGAAAGTGCAGCAATTAACAGTGAAATTCCTGCTCTAATATCTGGCGACGACATGGTAGTTGCTTTCAATTTTGATTTGAAATTATGTCCCATTACTACAGCACGATGTGGATCACAAAGCATAATTTTAGCACCCATATCAATCAATTTATCTACGAAAAACAAGCGGCTTTCAAACATTTTTTGATGAATTAACAAATCGCCTTTTGCTTGAGTTGCTACAACCAAAACGATGCTCAACAAATCAGGTGTAAAACCTGGCCAAGGTGCATCTGCAACGGTTAAAATGGAACCGTCGATATCTGTTTTGATTTCATATCCTTCTTTATGCTCTGGAATATAGATATCGTCACCGCGTTTTTCTAATGTAATTCCTAACTTTCTAAATGTAGATGGAATCAAACCTAAGTTTTCCCAACTTACATTTTTAATGGTAATTTCACTTCGAGTCATTGCTGCAAGACCAATCCACGAACCGATTTCAATCATGTCCGGCAAAATTCTGTGGGTACAACCGTTTAAAGTAGTAACTCCTTCAATGGTCAACAAGTTTGAACCCACTCCTGTAATTTTCGCACCCATGGAGTTCAACATTTTGCACAATTGTTGCAAATAAGGTTCACATGCAGCGTTATAAATCGTAGTGATTCCTTTTGCTAAAACAGCAGCCATTACGATGTTTGCCGTTCCCGTTACTGAAGCTTCGTCCAATAGCATGTCTGTTCCTTTCAAACCTTCCGATGTTTGTTCAACACCGTAAAAATGGTCTTCACGGTTGTAGCGGAATTTTGCACCTAGATTTATGAAACCTTCAAAATGCGTGTCTAATCGACGACGACCAATTTTATCACCACCTGGTTTTGGAATGTATCCTTTTCCAAATCGAGCTAAAAGTGGACCCACAATCATAATGGAACCTCTCAACGAACCACCTTCTTTTTTGAAAGCTTCCGTTTCTAAATAATCAACATTTACTTCATCTGCTTGAAAAGTGATTGAACCTTTGTCGTTATGCGTAATTTTTACACCTAAATGACTTAATAAAGTGATTAATTTATTGACATCAATAATGTCAGGAACATTATTAATTGTAACTTTTTCTGAAGTTAAAAGTACCGCGCATAAAATTTGTAAAGCCTCATTTTTTGCACCTTGTGGAATTACTTCTCCCTTAAGACGAACTCCGCCTTCTATTTTAAAAACTGCCATCTATAAAAATATTTTCTGTGAATTTGCTTACAGTTATCTAAAAACTATAAACTACTGTTGTGGTTTTCTATTTTGATTTTTATGCGTAGGAACATTCGGCTTTCCTTTCTTCATAATTTTCGGTTTCTGCGGAATGCTGTTTGAAATCTTATTGGAACTCCGTTGATTTGTTCGTAACAAATCGCTACTATTAATCAACTCTTCCGAACTTTCCAATAAGTTGATTTTTCCGTCAGAAAGTTCATATAAATGTTCAAAAATAACATCGTCTTTGACTGTATCTTTGTTCCAACTCAAATACGACTTCTTCATGTGATTCGCAATCACCTTAATTAAAGCACTTTTCAAATCGCCATCGTCCCATTTATTAGCAACATCAATCATGTATTTGATGTTATTTCCATAAAAACGGTACTTCGGGAAAGCTTGAGGATACTCTAATCTATCGGGCTTCATTTGTAAAACTTCCCGCGAAAGAATTGGATAAGGAGAATCTACATCTAATTTAAAATCAGACATAACAAACAACTGGTCCCATAATTTATGCTGAAAATCAAGAACATCACGCAAATGAGGATTCAAATTTCCCATTACATTGATGATGTACTTTGCCATCTTATTTCGTTCGTCTCGGTTTTCAACTGCAACTGCTTGATTAATCAACTTTTGCAGATGCCTTCCGTATTCAGGAATCATCAAATGAGGTCGTTCAGAATTATATTCCAAATTAAATACGACGTCATGTGCCGATTCTTTACTGTATTTTTTTTCTTTTATCATTATAATGAAATTATTCCTTCAATGCCTGAAACTAAAACATATTTTTCAATAACAGCGTCTGGACTTTCCATCCTTACATTAACTGATACACTTGTGTATTTTCCTGCTTTAGACTGGTGGGTTTTAATAACGGCACCCATATCATTAAAGGCACCTTCGATTTCAAGAATTTTATTTAATTCTGTCGGAACGATAAATTTATAGAGATATTCTGAAGGCCACTCTGAAGTATTACCCAGTTCTTCCTTCAATCGTACGTAAAATTCTTCTGTTTTTTTATCCATCTTAAATTTTGAAAATAGAGAACAAATATACATTAAAAGATAGAGAATATAAACTTTTTTAGCATGGCTTTATGGTATTTTATAGACTGAAATGTTTTTTCTGAACAGTAATATTGTCGATTTAGATGTATTTAACTAAAAAACATCTAAACGATTTTAAAATAACTTCGTTATCTGAATTTGTTTGAGTAAATTTGCCCCTTATTTCAAAAAAAAATGCAGAAAGAAATAATTGTAATTATTGGCGGTCCTGGAACAGGAAAAACGACAATTATCGAAGGCTTATTGGCCCAAGGCTATTGTTGCTATCCCGAAGTTTCACGCGAAGTAACAATGGAAGCTAAAAAACAAGGTATTGAACAATTATTTTTAGAAAACCCTTTGCTTTTTAGTGAATTACTTTTGGAAGGTCGAAAAAAGCAATTTCAGAATGCCTGTGAGGAAACTGAAAATATTGTTTTCTTAGACCGTGGGATTCCCGACGTTTTGGCTTATATGCATTACATTGGCGACAGCTATCCGGCACATTTTGAAGCTTGCTGCATAGAAAATAAATATAGCAAAATTTTTATCTTACCGCCTTGGGAAGAAATTTATGTTGGTGATGATGAACGGTATGAGAACTATGAACAAGCCAAATTAATTTACAATCACTTGATGGAAACCTATCAAAAGTACGATTATGATTTAATAGAAGTTCCAAAAGGCTCTTTACCCGAACGGATTTCTTTTATTTTAGATAATGTAAATCAGTCGGTTTCTAATTAGGCAACAAAGTTCTGAAAGCACAAATACTTTGTCCGAAAATCAGTACTTTCGTTAATTCAATTTTCGTAACGAAACAGCGATGAACGAAGCACTTCAATTACTTAAAAAATACTGGAATCACGATAATTTTAGAGGTTTACAAGCTGAAATTATTGATAGCGTCGTATCTCAAAAAGACACTTTTGCGCAGTTACCAACGGGAGGAGGAAAGTCGATTTGCTATCAAATTCCCGCGCTTTTGCAAGATGGAATTACGCTAGTTATTTCGCCATTGGTTTCGTTAATCAAGGACCAAGTTGAAAATTTACAAAAAAAAGAGATCAAAGCAATCGGCTTAACAGGCGGGATTTCTTCTGATGAAGTCAGTAATTTGCTTGACAATTGCCTCTATGGAAATTACAAATTACTTTACCTTTCTCCTGAAAGACTGCAGTCCGATTGGATTTTAGAACGCTTAAAAAATCTACCAATACATTTGATTGCCGTTGACGAAGCACATTGCATTTCGCAATGGGGAAATGATTTTCGTCCGGCTTATCTTAAAATTGCCAATCTTAAAACTCATTTTCCAAAAGTGCCGATTTTAGCACTTACAGCTTCGGCAACTCCAAGAGTAAAAAAGGACATTCTCGAAATTCTAAAAATAGAAAATGCCGTAGTTTTCGAAAAATCATTTGACCGTGATAATATTGCTTATATGGTTTTTGAAGTCGAAGATAAGTTGTTTCGGATGGTACAAATTTTAAGAAAAAATCCAGAACCTTCTATAGTATACGTTCGCAACAGAAAATCCTGTATTGAAATTTCCAGACAATTACAACAGTCAGGAATTTCCGCAACGTATTATCATGGTGGATTATCAAGTAATGAAAAAAACAAGAACATGACGCTTTGGACTTCAGAAAAGGTACAGGTGATTGTAGCAACAAATGCTTTTGGAATGGGAATTGACAAAGGAAATGTAAAAACCGTTATTCACATTCAGCTGCCCGATTCGATGGAAAGTTATTATCAAGAAGCAGGTCGTTGTGGGAGAAACGGTCAGAAAGCTTTTGCAGTTTTACTCAACAGTGCATCTGATTATATACAAGCCGAATCGCAATTTCTCGCCGTTTTACCCGATAAGGAATTTTTAACGAAAGTCTACAAAAAACTAAACTCGTACTTTCAAATAGGTTATGGGGAAGGAATTGACGAAAGTTTCACCTTTAACGTCAACGAGTTTTGTGCTCAATATCAATTTCCAACGTTAAAAACATTCAATGCAATTCAATTTTTAGACCGTCAAGGAATTGTAACACTTTCGCACGAATTTTCACAAAAAATCATCGTTCAATTTCTAATTTCATCCAAAGAAGTGATTCGATATATGAGTTTGAATCCCCAACAGGAAGAAACTATAGTAACAATTCTCAGGAATTACCCTGGTATTTATGAAATTCCAGCCCACTTGAATCTGGTTTTGATTTCGAAAAAAGCAAATTCAACTCAGGAAGCCGTTTTGCAAATTTTGGAACAATTACAAAAAAAAGAAATTATATCGTATCGTGCAAATGGCAACGACAGCACTATAATTTTTAACGAAGTTCGGGAAGACGAACGAACAATTAATAGGGTTTCGAAGTTTTTGTTGATTCAAAACGATTTAAAAACCAAACAACTAGAATCTGTTTTGAAATATGTTTCAACCAAAAATGAATGCAAGTCCCGACTTATATTAAATTATTTTGGCGAACAAAAAAAAGAAAATTGTGGGATTTGTTCGTACTGTATCACACTAAAAAGCAAGGCTACACCTGCAATTGCTGTATCTAAGCAAATTATTTCAGCATTAGAAGACACTTCCCTAGATTCAAGAAGTTTGGAAAAAATTACGGGTCAACCCTCCGATCAAGTTATCTTTGCATTACAAGAGTTACTAGAATATAAAGTGATAGAAATTCTATCCAACAACCAATATCGATTAAGAAAATAATGGAAAAATTAAGAATTGTATTTATGGGAACTCCTGACTTTGCGGTAGGAATTTTGGATAGTATGCTAAAAAACGAATACGAAGTTGTGGGTGTAATTACAGCAGCTGACAAACCTGCCGGTCGTGGTCAGAAAATAAAATATTCAGCCGTGAAGGAATATGCAATGGCAAATAACTTGAATTTATTGCAACCAACGAACTTAAAAGACGAGAATTTTCTTGCAGAATTAAAAAATCTGAACGCTAATTTACAAGTAGTTGTTGCTTTTAGAATGTTACCGAAAGTCGTTTGGGAAATGCCCGAGTTTGGTACTTTTAATTTACACGCGTCACTCCTTCCCGATTACAGAGGTGCAGCCCCAATAAATTGGGCAGTAATTAATGGAGACAAAAAAACGGGCGTAACTACTTTTTTTATTGACGACAAGATTGACACGGGTGCGATGATTTTAAGTAAAGAAATTGAAATTTCATCGGATGAAAATGCAGGAAGTTTGCACGATAGATTAATGCTTCTAGGAAGTGAAACTGTAAATGAAACTTTGCATTTGATTGCAAATCAAAATGTGAAAACGAAAATTCAAAATGAGTCGAACGATTTAAAAACGGCACATAAACTGAATAAAGAGAACTGCAAAATCAATTGGGAGAAAAGTGGCGAATCCATTTATAATTTAATTAGAGGATTATCACCCTATCCTAGTGCTTGGTTTCTCTTAAACGACAATGGAAAGGAATTAAACGTAAAAGTATATGCTGCAAAATGGGTGGTAGAACCTCACGATTTGTTAGTCGGTAGTATTATTTCGGATAAAAATTCATTAAAAGTCGCTGTTGAAGATGGTTTTATAGAGTTATTAGAACTTCAAATGCCCGGAAAGAAGAAAATGAGTGCCAAAGATATTCTTAATGGAACTACTTTTTCGAATGACGCGACCGCTTGTTAAGTATTATGTACGCTGAATTTGTCTAAATATTGAAAAAAACAATTAAGTTTATCAACAATTTGCCAAAGTTATTAACAATTGAAAGAAAAAAACTTGAAATATGTTGTGTAGTAAGGATTTCCTACTAAATTTGTTATGCAACATAAATATTTAACCAACAATTAATAACTATTATTATGAACAAATCAGAATTAATCGATGCTATGGCAGCCGATGCAGGAATTACTAAAGCTGCAGCAAAATTAGCATTAGAATCATTTTTAGGGAACGTAGGCAACACTTTAAAAGGTGGTGGAAGAGTTTCTCTAGTAGGTTTTGGATCTTGGTCAGTTTCTAACAGAGCTGCTAGAGATGGAAGAAATCCACAAACAGGTAAAACTATAAAAATTGCTGCTAAAAATGTAGTAAAATTTAAAGCAGGTTCAGAATTAGAAGGTAGTGTAAACTAATCATTTACCTTTATATAAATTAAAGTCTTTCATTTGGAAGGCTTTTTTTTATGCAAAAAACTCCGTTAATATTTGGAATTTAAACAATTTTATGCTTAAATTTATTAAAATTTCAGATAAATGATAACAGATAAACTTAAAAAAGGTCATTTACTTATAGCTGAACCTTCAACTTTCGGCGACATTTCATTCAATAGATCTGTAATTTTACTAGCAGACCATTCAGAAAGTGGCTCCGTTGGATTTATCATAAATAAACCATTGAAATATACGATTCATGATTTGGTACCCGAAATAGAAGCTACGTTTATCATCTACAATGGCGGACCTGTCGAGCAAGACAATTTATATTTTATTCACAACGTTCCGAGCCTTATTTCGAACAGTATTGAAATTTCAAATGGAATCTATTGGGGTGGCGATTTTGAAACTACTATAGAATTGATTAATCAAGGAAAAATAACTAAAGATAATATCCGTTTTTTTCTAGGATATACCGGATGGGAACCGAACCAGTTAGAGGGCGAAATGCACACCAATTCATGGATTATCTCACAAAATATCTACGAAAATAAAATTATCGGAAAATCTACCGCTCATTTTTGGAAAGAAAAAATTCTGGAACTTGGTGGCGAATATTTAATTTGGTGTAATGCACCAGAAAATCCAACTTTAAATTAAATCAAACTTGTGATTTAGATTTGCGATAAGTTGTGTTGAAAATTCATTCACAAAATCCTTTTTTCGATATTTAGTGATAGGCTGAACTCCTTGAATTACATTTGTCACAAACAATTCATCTGCTTTTTGTAAATCGAATGGTGAAATGAGCTCCTCCACTACCTCAACTTCCATCGTTTTTGCAATTCCAAGAACTTGTTTACGCATGACTCCGTTTAAGCAACCTTCGCTTATTGGTGGTGTCGTTAATTTGCCGTCTTTCAACATAAATAAATTGCCATTCAATGCTTCGATAACGTTTTTTGAATCATTCAATAACAAACAATTCTGTAAATCATTTTCATTGGCAAAAATACTTCCAGTAATTTGAACTGCCTTATTGGTTGATTTTATTGTAGACAACAACTGCTTTGTGATGTAAAAATCTTTGAACAAATCAACTTCATAGCGACTAGTATCCAACACATACTCTTTAGATTTTAACTCCGAAGACTGAATTAAATAACCAATTTCATTGGTTTCTGGCAAGTAAAACCCACCGCTATTGCGAAATACCGTCATTCGAACTCTAGCGGAATTCTCAACTTCATTTGCTTGAACCAGTTCCAGCATCTTCTCTTCTAGAAATTCCATCGTAAAATTCATCGGAATTTCCATTCTTAAAATTCGCATAGAAGACATCAATCGAAAATAATGATCTTCTAGGAAAAGTATGCGATTATTAACAATCTTACACGTTTCGAAAACAGCGTCACCCAACAAAAAACCACGATTTTCAGCTAATGAATTCACCGTGTTTTGAACTAAAGTTCCATTAAAATTTACCATAAAAAAAACCCTGAATTAAAACTCAGGGCAAATATACCTTTAATAATAATTTATACCGAACCAATTACATGTTTTAAATCGGATATTTGATTTTCCCAAAGCAAAGAAGCCTCTTCTACTTCTTCTTGCAAAGCGTAATCAATAACCATCAATGAGACGTCCTTTGTAATCTCATCTTCAAGGATACGCAATTCTAAAAAATAATCAGTGTCATTATCATCTTCGTCCATCCAACGAAATTTTATTTTCTCGCCACTTTTTTTAGAAGTCATACGTGCTTTCTCTTCTGAATCGTTCCAAATAAAGGTGAAAAATTCGCCACGAGAATTGACATTATCTGCAAACCATTCTGACAAACCCGACGGCGTAGAAATATATTGATATAAGAGTGCAGGCGAAGAATTAATTGGAAATTCGAGTTCGTATTTTATTTTAGATTCCATAGGTTCAAAAGTAAGGCTTAAACAATTTTTTGGAAATATATACAATATAAACACAATAAAAAAGCATTTATAAAAATAAAATATTTTATCATATTTAATTTGCCACATTGCAATTAAGTTTTATATTTGCACCCGCATTCAAGGATGCAATAACCGAATATTTTGGCGAGGTAGCTCAGTCGGTTAGAGCGCAGGATTCATAACCCTGAGGTCACGGGTTCAACTCCCGTCCTCGCTACAAACTTAAAGTTTTGGAAATCACGGATTAGTCTACACTAATCCGTTTTTTTTTGTAATTATTGTACTGCATTTAAAAAAGGTATCTGATTTTGGATTCAAATTGTCGTATTAATAAATAGTTGAATTAATTGCCGTCAAGCTGATTTTCATCCGTCTGCAAAACGTTTATTAAATGTAACAGTTTCTATTTTAAAAACATTACAGCATTGATATGACATAAAGAAAACATCATTTTACTAAATTTTCAATAATTTTAGCGACTGGCAAAACAGCTTTTGTATTCTCAATGCTCGGTCCTGCAACCCAAACAGTTTTATAAGTAGCTTGTGTCGCTGCTTTTTCGGTCGCTTTCATTCCAATGTAAAAACGGAGCATTTTAACCCATTTTTTCAAGCTCTTATTTCTATTTAAAAGATTTTCTATCCACGTTTCTTTTGTACCAATTTTCTGAACATACGGAGTATTAATTACCGTACAAGGAGTTCCCGAAATTCTTTGCGTCATTACAATGTCTTTTGCTCCATAATCAACACAAGCTTGTTTGTATTCCTGCGAAACTCCCGCTTCATCTGAAGCAATAAACGGACTTCCAACAGAAACCCCAATGGCTCCATAACCCATCATTGTGTTTATATCTGTTCTACTAGCCACCCCACCAGCTGAAATGACGGGTAGTGATGTATTTTCATTTAACAGCTTGATTAATTCTTCAGGTTTTATATTTCCTCTATGTCCACCCGCTTGATTGTTTACGGCAATTAATGCATCACCTCCTAAACTTTCTACCTTTTTTGCGAAAGCCAAATCCGTTACGTCACAAAAAACTTTAATTCCTACTTTGTGCGCTTTATTGATTGTTTCTTCCGGACTACCTAACGACGTAATAATAAAATCGACACCTTCTTCACAAATAACCTGCAATTGGTCTTTGTATTTCAAATTTGATTTGTTCACAATAAGGTTGTACCCAAATGAACCTCCATCCACTTCTGCCGCTTTTAATTCTTGAATTGAAATTCTTAATTCCTCTAATGTTCGGTAATTTAAAGCGGGAATACATCCTGCTACTCCTGCTTTCATACCTTCAATGACCATTTTTGTATTAGAAACTAAAAACATCGGTGCCATAATTATAGGGTACGTAATGTTTAACAAGGAAGTGAGGGTTGGTTTTTCCATTTTAAATAAAATTCATGAACTTCAAATATACTATAAAAAACCAAAATTACTATGCATGCATATTAAAAAGAACAAAGCCGTTTGAATATTGATTTTTAAAAAAACATTTATACGAGGCAAACAATTGTTAAATAATTCAAAGTATTAAAGTTAAAAGTAGCAAGTTTATATTATTTAAAATAAATTTGAAAATTATACCCTAACTAGCAAATCCAACTTATGTTAAAAAAAATCACTCTAATTTGCACTTGTGCCATTATGCTTTGTGGCTGTTCGAGTTTGGCACAAAAAAAGGACCAAAAGAAAAACTCAAAGAATAAGACCGAAACTGCTGCTAAAAAACCAGAAGAAAAGAAAGGTCCGAAACCCTATAAAAAAGTCATTGATTCCTCAGCTGTAACTCAAAGAGGGTTAATTGATGTTCACAAAATAAAAGACAAATATCTTTTCGAAATTTCTGACTCCTTAATTGGAAAAGAAATTATGACTACAACACGTTATTCAAAAACACCAGCCGGTGGTGGAATTTTTGGTGGAGAAGAAATTAACCGACAAGTAGTTCGATTCGAAAAAGGACCAGATGACAATATCCTTTTACGTTCTGTTACTTACATTATTATGACGCCTGATGTAGACAAGCCAATAAATCAAGCAGTTTTGAATTCTAGTGCTGACCCTATAATTGGAAATTATGAAATTTTAGCATACAATAAAGATGCAAGTGGCAAAAAAAATAATGGTTATGTTATCGATATGAACTCCAGTTTTGAGTCTGATTTGCAAACCTTCTCTTTGAGTCCGGTAAATAAACAGTTACTTAAAATACAGTCTTTTCAAAAAGATAAATCCTTCATTCAAAGCATAAAAAGTTTTCCAATAAATACAGAAATTAGAACCGTTAAAACTTTCTCGACAGAACCAAGAAAAATATCCAGGACGCCAACACCGCAAATAGGCAGGGATTTTCCAGCTGGACTTGATGCAGGATTAGTAACAATGGAACTGAATACGTCACTCTTACTTTTGCCTGCAAAGCCAATGCGAAAAAGAACGTTTGACAAACGTGTAGGTTATTTTGCCAATGGATATGATATTTTTGAAGAAGAGTCTTTAAAATCAGATAAAGAAGTTTTCGCTGTTCGATGGAGATTAGAACCAAAAAACGACGAAGATGCTCAAAAACAAAAAAATGGTGAATTAATTGAACCAATGAAACCAATTGTATATTATATTGATCCAGCAACTCCAGAAAAATGGAAACCGTTTATAAAAGCAGGAATAGATGATTGGCAAGTTGCATTTGAATTTGCAGGATGGAAAAATGCTATCCGAGGTGAATATTGGCCAGAGAACGACCCAACAATGAGTCTAGAAGATGCTCGTTTTTCGGTATTGCGATATTTCGCAGCTGATATTCAAAATGCGTATGGTCCAAATGTTCATGATCCAAGAACGGGTGAAATTATGGAAAGTCACATCGGATGGTACCACAATATCATGAGTTTATTGAGAGACTGGTATTTGATACAAACAGCTGCTGCAGAACCAAATGCGAGGTTTAAGCAATTTGACGACAAATTAATGGGCGAATTAATTCGATTTGTTTCTTCGCATGAAGTAGGTCATACGCTTGGTTTGCGTCACAACATGGGAGCCAGTAATGCCACACCTGTTGAAATGTTGAGAAATCCTGAGTTTCAAAAGAAAAACGGACACACTTCTTCTATAATGGATTATGCACGATTTAATTACGTCGCACAACCAGAAGATGGAGTTACTGATTTCTTCCCTAGAATTGGAGATTATGACAAATGGGCTATCAAATGGGGTTACTCTTATTTTCCTGATGCAAAAGATTCAAAAGAAGAGAAAGCCTTGTTGAATGAAATGACTAAGGAAGCTTATAAAGACAGACGTCTATGGTTTGGAACTGAAAGAAGCGCTTACGATCCAAGGTATCAAACGGAAGATTTAGGAGATAACGCCATGAAAGCGTCTGAATATGGAATTAAGAATTTAAAAAGAATTCTTCCTAATCTAAATTCTTGGAGTAAAGAAGATGGTGAAGATTATTCTGAACTGGAAGGTTTATACAATTCGCTTACAGGTCAGTTTAGAAGATACATGGGACATGTTACAAAAAACGTGGGTGGAATCTACTACAATCCGAAAACAACGGAAATGGATGGAAATGAATATGAGGCAGTTCCTTCCAGTACCCAAAATGGAGCTGTTGCTTTTTTAAACAAACAGTTGTTTCAAACGCCAACTTGGTTGTTAGATCAAAATATTTTAAATAAAATCAATCCTGATAATGGTGTGGAAGCGATGAAGTCGCTACAAGGTGGCATTTTAAATAGTTTGCTAGATGGAGACCGTTTGGTAAGATTACTGGAGACATCTTCACTAGACAAAAAGAATTATTCAGTTGATGAATTAATGAGCGATTTAAGAATAAGTATATTTTCTGAATTGAATTCAAAGGCCTCAATCGATATTTACAGAAGAAACCTACAGAAACTCTATGTAAACAATTTGATTGACGCACTAGACAATACAGATAAAAAGACGGCTTCAGGCTTGAATAGAAAATCCGTAAAATACAGCGAAACAGATATTCCTTCTATCGCTAGAGGACAGTTAACTCAATTAAAAAACAGCTTAAAATCTGGTGCTGCAGCAAATGTAGACCGATTGAGTAAATTTCATTTATTAGATTTAGTTGCAAAAATAGATATGGCTTTAGACCCCAAATAATCTATTAAAATCCTTAAATAAAAACCATTTCAATTATTTGAAATGGTTTTTATTTATTTTGAAAAATTGAGAGTTGTACATATTCTAGGATGACCAGCCTCGAATAAGTTATAACATATAAACTAAATTGGCGTAACAACAACTATTGATATTTTTGATACTTTTATCATTAATTCTAATTTTACAATGATGAAGAAGCAACTTATTATTACAATTGCAATTTTTTCTCTACTACTTCTTTCCTGCAAAAATGAAAGTAAAACCGAAGAAACCTTTCACGAAGAAAAAGAACTTGTCAACGAAAAAAGTGAGATGGACGGACACACAAGTATCAATTCATTAGACTGGGAGGGGACTTATGAAGGTACATTACCCTGTGTAGACTGTGATGGAATTTATACTGAACTGATTTTGAATAATAACAATACCTATATTTTACATACCACAAAGTTGATGGATGATACTGAATCGAAAAATACTTCGGAAGGGAACTACCAATGGGATGAGTCAGGTTCCATCGTTGCTTTAAGCAATAAAGGATTGACGATAAATTATAAGGTTGGTGAGAATATGGTTACACTCCTGAATCAAAATAGAGAACCAATGCCCGAATCTGCAATAGCAAATTACACACTACTCAAAAAGCTAAATTAAACAATAATAACAATTCACAGCAATTTAGTGTTAAACAATGAAAGCTAACAATTATCATATTTAAGTTATTGTACAATGCTTTATTTTGTAAAAAATTTTACACTCATGCAGTATTGGAAAAAATTAACGCAACAAGAACGCTCAAGACGAATTGAAAAAGCGCTAAAAAATAATGTCAATTTTTCGAAAGACACGTCTCTAGGCTATCCTGCCTCAAAATTAGATGGGAAAGTTTTTTATGATGATGCTCCTTTTTTAAAAGATGCTCCAACTTTACAAGCCTATGTTGCAAACCCCAATAACATCGGTTGCCATACTTTTGGTACGTCTGAAAAAGCTTTCGCTGGAACGCAAAATATCGAACGCGAAGTTCTAAACGTCATTGCGGTTGATATTTTTAAAGCAATTCCAGACAGTTTTGACGGCTATATTTCTCCTGGTGGAACTGAGGCAAATATTCAAGCTTTTTGGATTTTTAGAAACCACTTTATCAAAAATTTCGACGCTAAACTAGATGAAATCGTTTTGGTTGCATCAGAAGATACACACTATTCTATTGCGAAAGCTGCTAATTTACTGATGATTGACTGGCTAAAAATTCCCGTTAATTTTGACGACAGGACCATTTCAAAGGAGGTGTTTCAAAACCAACTTCTAGAAGCTAAGAAAAAGGGCAAAAAATACTTTATTGTGGTTGCCAATATGGGAACTACCATGTTTGGTGCAGTGGATGACGTCAATTTGATAACCGAAGTTTTAGAACAAAATAATCTTGAATTTAAACTACATATCGACGGAGCTTACGGTGGTTTTTTCTATCCGTTCAGTAATCCCGATAGCGTTTTAAATTTTGAAAACCCACATGTAAGTTCAATTACAATTGATGCTCATAAAATGCTTCAAGCACCCTATGGAACAGGAATTTTTCTTTGCCGAAAGGGCTTAATTGAAAACGTAATTACCAAAGAAGCCGAGTATGTAGAAGGTATGGATTTGACACTTTGCGGTAGTCGTTCTGGTGCAAATGCAGTCGCAGTTTGGATGATTTTATTTACTTACGGCGGAAACGGTTGGTTTGAAAAAATTAGCATTTTGCAAATGAGAACCAGTTGGTTTTGCAAGGAATTGAATGTACTTGGAATTGAATATTATAGAAATCCATTTATGAATATCGTTACTATTAAGGCAAAATATATTCCTGAATATTTAGCAGAACGTTTTGATTTAGTTCCTCAAAAACACGACGATACCAATCAATGGTATAAAGTGATTATGATGGAACACGTAGAAATTGAACATCTAACCCTACTTCTAGACGAACTTCAACCTAAAATAAACGCTTAGAAAGTTATTGATTTTGCACAAATGTTTTTAAAGTAAATAATTCTGTCATTGTGATTAGACGTTTTTTTACAGTTAAATCCTTACAATTACTAGATATGCCAAGCAAAAAGCTGATGTGTTTTTTATATCAGTAATAATTGGTAACTTTAAAAGTTAGTTCTAAAAAAACATATAACGCATAATAAAAAAAGCTTCTTATGATTACAATCATAAAACGGACAATATTATCCTTTATATCTTTACAGTGTTAAAATTAGTTGAGAACAAGAAAAAAAACAGTTGATTATTTTATTTATAAAGAAGTTGCTAAACAACCAAAATACGTAGATTAGAAAATGGTCAGGAATTTTCAACTACAACGAGAATATTTAAAGTAAAAAATAATTTTAACCCTAATTACAAACATTTATTATTATGAAAAGAATTTTTAAAGTTACATTTTTAGCATTAGCGGCAACATTCGCATTACAATCTTGTGGTGGAAAAACCGAAAAGACAGAAGATACGACAACTACTGAGGAACTTTATCCTGCCGAAGAAGCAGTTGCTAACGAGCTTACAATTGATAGTAATGATGCGATGCAGTATTCAACAAATGAACTCCGTGCGAAAACTGGAGAAATCACGTTGACTCTGCACCATACTGGAAAAATGGAAAAAACCGTAATGGGTCATAACTTGGTTATCTTGAAAATGGGTACCGACATTAACGCATTTGGTGCAAAAGCTGCTGAAGCAAAAGACAACGATTACATTCCAGCATCAGAGGAAGGTGCTATTGTAGCACACACAAAATTACTGGGTGGTGGCGAAAGCGACACTGTTACATTTACGATTTCTGAACCAGGAACGTACGACTACATCTGTTCATTCCCTGGACATTTAGCTTTAATGAAAGGAAAGCTAATCGTAGAATAAGCGTTTTCTAACACAATTTTTTAGCCTGCAATTTTTAATACTTTAAATATTTACGGAAAAAAATCACATCTTAAAAAATGTATTTTTTTTTCCGTAGCAGGCTAATTTTGTCTAAAAAATTTCACTAATAAAATTACAAATTAATAGTAATTAGGTAATTATAAAAAATAATTCACATAACAACTCAATACTCATGGAAACCCATCATAACACAACAATTGGAGAAGTCGTTGCCAGCGATTTCAGAACAGCAGCCATTTTCTCTAAACATGGAATCGACTTTTGCTGCAAAGGTCAACGAAGCATCGCCGAAGTTTGCGAAAAAAATAATCTCAATCCCTCCTTTTTGTTCCAAGAACTAAACGATGTAATGAACAATAAAGGTGGAGAATCCATCGATTACAAATCATGGCCACTCGATCTATTGGCTGATTATGTAGAAAAAAAACACCACCGTTATGTGGTAGAAAAATCGCCTACGCTAATTCAGTTTTTAAACAAATTATGCAAAGTTCACGGAGCTACACATCCTGAATTATTCGAAATTACCGAATTATTTACAGGTTCTGCACAAGACTTAGCAGCTCATATGAAAAAAGAAGAATTAATTTTATTCCCCTTCATTCGCAAAATGGCTGAAGCGAAAGCAGAAAACCGTGATATTGCAACTCCGCATTTTGGAACTGTAGAAAATCCTGTGGAAATGATGAAACACGAACACGAAGTAGAAGGCGACCGTTTCAGACAAATCGCAGCCTTAACTGATAATTACACTCCTCCGGCAGATGCATGTAATACGTATAAAGTAACTTTTGCTATGTTAGAAGAATTCGAAAAAGATTTGCATACGCATATTCATATCGAAAATAACATCATGTTTCCAAGAGCAATTGCACTTGAAAAAACATTTGAAGCGGTGGCTCAATAAATAAATCTTAAGCTTGCCTAAGAAACTAAAAGTCTTTGGCAAGCAATTTTTTTTTCTAAATTTGAACGGAAAAACTCCTGCTTTATAATAGTAATTTCGATGAAAAAATCTTGGATTATAACATGCTTAATCAACTTCTGCATTGCAATTTTGATGGCAATTGGTTTACGATCCGCTTATGTATTTCCAACGGATTTTAACTATACTTTTCTTTTACATGCCCATTCACACACGGTAATGCTAGGTTGGTGCTACCTGGCCGTTTATACCTTTATTGTTGCGAATTTCTTGCCTACAGAAGTTCAAAATAACCCCAAATACAACCGCTTATTTTGGTTGACTCAAATCTCAGTTTTGGGAATGGCGGTTACTTTTCCATTTACAGGATACGCAGTATTCTCGATTATATTTTCCACGTTACACATTCTTTGCAGTTATTATTTTGTATATCAAATTTTCAAAGACCACAAATCTACTTCTCGGATTGAAACCAAAGTATTAAAAACCGCCTTAATTTTTATGGTCATTTCCACTATTGGAGTTTGGTTTTTAGGACCAATTGCTTCAACGGGTGCGAAAGATTCTCCGTTTTACAATACAGCGATTCAGTTTTTCCTACATTTTCAGTTTAATGGATGGTTTATTTTAGCTGTTGTTGCATTGTTTATTCATAAAATACAACGATTGGGAGTTTCGCTTTCGCAAAAAATATTTGATCGTTTCTTTTACAGTTCAATAATCGGAATTGTACTCACTTTCGCGCTTCCCTTAAGTTGGTTTTTTAATGGATTTCTTTTTAGAATAATCAACTCGGTGGGTTTATTCTTTCAATTGATTGGAATGTTTTATTTCTTCCAACTTTTAAAGCCACATTTTAAAACTATTTTTTCAGCAGAAAAACCAATCACAAAACTGCTTTTCGGGTTTGCTTTTTTTTGTTTATTGTTAAAAATAAGCATTCAATCAAGCACTGTAATTGCTGAATTAGCCATAGCTTCCCATGAAATAAGAAACTTCACAGTTGGTTTTATACACCTCGCAATGATTGGAATTGTCAATAGTTTCCTGTTTGCTTTTATAACACAGACTAAATTTTATGGAAATAAAAACAAATTGGGAAATCTCGGTATAATTATATTTCTACTCGGTTTTACAGTCATGGAAACATTATTATTCAATGAAGGATTTCGAATTTTTATTGGCAAAGGTTTCCAACAAAGTTATTTTATAAATATTCTCGTTGTAACTATATTCATTGGTATTGGCTTGATGTTTTTTGCTGGAAGTTTAATTCTTAATGAAAAAACAGACGTTTATAGCGACGCTTTAAGTAGTAATTCTGAAATATAAAAAAAGCCTAACCACAAACGTAATTAGACTTTTCAACTGTTATAAATTCTGAGTTTTACATCAAATCCTTTTTCAATTCATTTAAAGTAAAAAGCGTTTGTTCGCCTGAAATCAAGTTTTTCAACGCATATTTACCTTCCTTTATTTCATCGCTTCCTGCGATAACTGCAAAGGGAATGTTTCGTTTATCGGCATGCCCAAATTGTTTCCCCACTTTTGCCGCATCTGGATACATTTCCACTTTAATTCCTGCTTTTCGCAATTCGTGAATCGCTTTCATCGCATATTTCGCCTCTTCATTTCCGTAATTGATAAACAATGCTTTTGTGGTCACTTTTACCGTTTCTGGAAATAAGTCCAATTCTTCAACAACTAGATAAATACGGTCTAAACCAAAAGAAATTCCAACACCACTCATGTTTTTTAATCCGAAAATTCCGGTTAAATCGTCATACCGTCCGCCACCTCCAATGGAACCCATCGAAACTTCTTTAGGTGGAGCAACTTCAAAAATTGCACCTGTATAATAATTCAGGCCTCTTGCTAAAGTTACATCCAAATCTAATATAGCATTCTGCAATCCCAATTCAGTCACGTTTTCGCAGATAAATTGCAACTCGGCAACTCCTTTTGAACCTTCAACTGAATTAGAAAGTAAATTTCTTAGTTGTGAAATTTTCTCAGAAATAGTTCCCGAAAAAGAAAACAACGGCTGTACTTTTTGAATAGCTTCTGCCGAAATGCCTTTCTCTAACATTTCTTTTTTCACTCCGTCTTCACCAATTTTATCCAACTTATCCAAAGCTACCGTAAAATCAATCAATTTATCTGAAGCTCCGATTACTTCGGCAATTCCAGATAATATTTTGCGATTATTGATTTTGATGGTTACTCCCTTCAAACCTAATTCAGAAAAAACGCTATCATAAAGTTGTACCAATTCTACCTCTTGCCAAAGTGAAGTTGACCCCACAACATCAGCATCACATTGAAAAAACTCTCTAAAACGGCCTTTTTGTGGTCGATCCGCTCGCCAAACCGGTTGGATTTGGTATCTTTTGAAAGGAAATTCAATTTCGTTTTGGTGTTGTACAACGTATCTCGCAAACGGAACGGTTAAGTCGTAGCGCAAGGCTTTTTCAGAGATAGTAGAAATTAATTTTAAACTATCTTTATTCGCTAACAATTCGGTATCGGCTTTCGCCAAATAATCCCCAGAATTCAAAATTTTAAATATTAAACGGTCGCCTTCTTCGCCATATTTCCCCATCAAAGTATCGGAGTTTTCAAACGAAGGTGTTTCTATCGGTTGAAAGCCAAATTTCTCAAAATTACTTTTGATAATTTGCATAATGTATTGTCGTTTAGCTACTTCTGCAGGCGAAAAATCTCTAGTTCCTTTGGGTATGCTTGGTTTTGATGCCATTTTTTTTATTATGAGTTATGAATTATGAGTTATGAGTTCCTCGTATGGATTCCATAAATGACAATTTTGTGCAAATATCTTAATTTTAAACGTTTTTTTAGTCTGAAATTTGCGTTAAATTTAATAATCTCGCAAAGACGCGAAGTCGCAAAGCTAAACGTTTCTCTTTGCGTCTTCGCGCCTTTGCGAGATATGTTTTAACACTGCTATGCGAAAATCTGGTTTACTACTTTTTTTTCCAAACCGCACGAGTCATTCGGTCGTTTCCGTAAATATCTTGCTTCAATTCAATATCAGAAAATCCAAATTCACTTAAAAGCTGAATCATTTCTTTGCCTAAATATTGATTGATTTCAAAAAATAATTGTCCGCCATCATTCAAATTTTTAGTTGCCAAATGAGTAATTTTTCGATAGAAAATTAACGCATCCAAATCTTCTACAAACAAAGCCAAATGCGGTTCGTACTCCAAAACATTATTTTTTATTTCCTGTTTTTCTAAATTCCGAACATACGGAGGATTGGAAACAATGATGTCAAATTGCTGTAAAAAACCTTCTGTTTGCAAAATGTCTTTTTCTAAAAAAGTCACAGAAACATTATTTTGTTCCGCATTACTTTTTGCAACTTTCAAAGCTTCAGGAGAAACGTCTATCGCAAAAACTTGAGCATGAGGAATATTTTTTGCCAATGAAATTGCAATACAACCACTTCCTGTTCCAATATCAAGAATCTTTAAATCTTTTTTTTCCTCTATCTTTTCGTTCTTTTGCCCTTCAATCTTTCCATCCTTCAATCTTTCACCCTTTCTTTCCTCCTTAATAATCCAATCCACCAATTCTTCCGTTTCCGGTCGTGGAATCAGTACACTTTCATTGACTATAAAAGGCAATCCAAAAAACTCGGTATTTTCTAATAAATATTGAATTGGAATTTCTTTTTTGAGCTGAAATACCAATTCCTCCCAAACGTTAATCGCTTCTTCAGAAAATTCAAAGTTTGGTTCAAGTGCCAAATCAATACGTTTCATTTGGTGTTTGTCTTCTAAAATCAAATAGAAAAAACTTTCCGCTTCATCGATTCCGTGAATCGGTTCGAGGACTTCAATAAATTTTGTTCTATAGTTTTTTGCGTTCATTTTTATAATTTTTTCAACATCCAAATTGGACAAGAAGTATGTCCCGTCAATCCCAAAGGTTTATCTAAATATTCAAAACCCGACTTTATATATAGTTTTTGAGCATCTTTCATTTCGGGCAGTGTTTCCAAATAACAACTTTCAAAACCGAAATTTTTTGCTTTTTCTAAACAAAGTTGCATCAATTGTTTTCCAAAACCTAGGCTTCGAGCTTCAGGAAGAAAATACATTTTTTGCAATTCACAAACTGAATTTGAATCATCTTCTAAAGCTGCAATTCCTGCCCCACCAATAATTTTTCCTTCTTTTTCAAGAATAAAATAAACTGTATTTTCTCGATTGTAATTTTCAAACATAGTTTTTAAAGAAACATCTTCATAAGCAGTTCCTGTTTTAGGCAGGTCCAATTCGTCGAAAACACTTTTAATAAGCGCTTCCATAAATGGATTATCTTGAAGTTCAATGGGTCGGATGGAAATTGGTGTCATTACAAAACAAAATAGTATTTTTGCGATGTGAAGATACATGAAAAATACCTAAAACGCTGCATTCAACTTGCCAAAAATGGCTTGGGAACGACCTATCCAAATCCGCTAGTTGGAAGTGTAATTGTCTTTGAAAACCAAATTATCGGAGAAGGTTGGCATCAAAAAGCTGGCGAACCACATGCCGAAGTCAATGCTATAAATTCCGTTCAAGACAAAAGTTTATTATCGAAATCAACCATTTATGTGAGCTTAGAACCTTGCAGTCATTTTGGAAAAACACCTCCGTGTTCGGATTTGATTATCGCCAATAAAATTCCGAATGTCGTTATTGGCACCGTTGACCCGAATGAAAAAGTAGCGGGAAAAGGCATTCAGAAATTACTCGTTGCTGGAATTCATGTTACCATAGGAACTTTGGAAGACGAATGTAACGAACTCAACAAGCGTTTTTTTAGATTTCAACAAAAAAGAAGACCCTATATCATTTTAAAATGGGCTGAAACTATTGATGGTTTTATCGCACCTAAATATAAAGACGAACAAAAGCCCGTTTGGATTACCAATCAATATTCGCGACAATTGGTTCACAAATGGCGAAGCGAAGAACAAGCGATTTTAGTGGGCACTCAAACGGTTTTAGACGATAATCCCAGTTTGAATGTGAGAGACTGGAAAGGAAATTCACCTATAAAAATCATTTTAGACCGACAAAATAGATTGCCTGAAGAATCTTCAGTTTTTAATTCGGAAGAAAAAACAATTGTATTTTCGGAAAGTAAACGAGCTTTTAAAAACGAGAATTGTCATTCTGAAATTTTGAATTTCGATGGGAATTTGGCACAAGAAATTTGCAATATTTTATTTCAAAATAATATTCAATCCATAATTATTGAAGGTGGCGCTCGAACTTTACAAACGTTTATCGATTCGAATCTCTGGGATGAAGCACGAATTTTCAAAGGGAAAATTTCTTTTAAAGAAGGAACAAAAGCACCAGATTTTTCTGGAAAATTGATTAAAAAGGAAAATATTCTAGATGACCTACTTTTAATTTTTAGAAATCATGGTTAAAAACATCATCTTCGATTTTGGCGACATTTTCATCAATTTAGACAAAAAAGGCTTACACGATGCCTTACGTTCTGTAGGAATTGAAGAATGGAATACGGAATTATCGGAACTGAACGAAAGTTTTGAAAAAGGCCAATGTTCAGAAGAGTACTTTCTGTCTGGAATTCAAAAACACACTTCGAATAAAAATCTAGAAGAAGTAAAATCAAGTTGGTGTAAAATCTTAGCTGATTTTCCTTTAAAACGGTTGGCGTTTTTAGAATCAATTTCTTCCAATTACCGTTTGTTTTTGTTGAGCAACACCGATACCATTCACATCGCTTATTTTAAAGAAATGGTTGGAACTGAATTTTATAAACGATTTTACAGCTGTTTTGAAAAAGTCTATTTCTCTTTTGAAATGGGATTACGAAAACCACAACCTGAAATTTATACTCAAGTTTTAACTGAAAATAATCTATCCGCTTCAGAAACTTTATTTGTGGATGATAAAAAAGAAAATACCGATGCTGCTGAACAACTGGGAATTCAAGTTTGGAATTTGCAAGTGGGTCAGGAAGACGTCGTAGAATTATTTAACAAAATAAAACGCTAAACTATTTTGGAAGTAAACGACACGTACAAAACAATTGCATCTGCATCCGAACCGGTTTTACTCAAAGAAAAAAGCAGTAAGTTTTTAGGCTATGCTTTTCCGATTGAGCACGAAGACGAAGTTAAGGACTTAATTGAGGAGTTACGAAAGCAAAATAGTGGAGCTGGTCATTTTTGTTATGCTTATCAAATAGGAGTCGGTCATGTTGCGTATCGAGCTAATGATGACGGCGAACCCAATAATTCGGCAGGAATGCCTATTTACGGACAAATCCAATCATTTGATGTTACAAACGTCTTAATTGTAGTTGTTCGTTATTTTGGTGGAACAAAATTAGGTGTTGGTGGATTAATTACGGCTTACAAAACGGTAGCTCAAATGAGTCTTGAACAAAGTAAAATCATCGAAAAAACTATTGATGTGCATTTCCTAGTTTCCTTTGAATATGTAAACATGAACAAAGTCATGCGAGTGATTAAAGAAAAAAATCTAGAAATTGTAGCTCAAATATTAGAATTGACGTGCGAAATCGAGATTAAAACGCGAAAAAAAAATGCCGAACATATATTCGACATTTTTAGTGCTTTATATCCTGTTGAAGTAAAAATTAAGGAATAAGTTGTTTAATCTAATTTAGTCTTTCAACTCCGAAATTTTATCAGTAACATACTTGGGCGGAAGCATTGGACGACCCGTTTTCATGTCCACAAAAACCAAAACAGAATGAGCGATTGTTAATAACTCCTTTTGCTCATTGTAAATCTCGTAGTCAAATTCGATCTTGACCGATGTCTGGCTTTTGAAAATAGTTTTCACTGTAATCAAATCATCATAACGTGCAGGTTTTTTGTAATTCATGGTTAACGAAACGACCGGAAGCATCACTCCATTTTCTTCCATCCATTTATAGGAAACCCCCATGTTTCTTAGCCATTCCACACGACCCATCTCGAAATATTGAGCATAATTCCCGTGATAAACAACCCCCATTTGGTCCGTTTCTGAATAACGAACTCTTACTTTAAACTCATGTGTTTTCATAATATTTTAATATAATTTAAAATGATAATTCTAAATCAAATTTAATTGACTTACAACATTTTTTCTATAAAATCAATCGCTATTAATTTTTTTTTAAAGAAAATTGTTCACATATTTGTTGTCCCGAAAGATATGGAAAAGAGCCTTTCTTTTTTATAAAAATCAACCACTAATAAATAACACATTTTAAAGTCTAATT